>NZ_SMMD01000947.1 GCF_009711475.1 Fulvivirga aurantia | reverse complement strand
ATATAGTAAAGTGCATGATGCTTTTCTCAAAAAATATGAGTTGCAAAATGAGTTTGGCAGCATTTTTAGTAATGGATATTATAACTGTGTTTCAGCTACCGCACTTTATGGTTTAATCTTTATGGACTTAGAGATTCCTTTTGTGATTAAAGAAAAACCTACTCATGTGTACTTGGTAGCTTATCCTGAAACAGACAAACTACTAGTAGAATCTACCGACCCTTCTGGTGGATTTTTAGCTTATAGTGACAAGCATAAGTCAGCCGTTGTTGCTCAGCTGAGATCTGCAAAAATGATCAGTGAGGAGGAGTATCAGCAAAAGTCAGTGGATGAGATATTTAATCAATTTTACTTTTCAGATGTAGATATCAGCCTAAGAGAGCTCGTAGGAATACAATACCTCAATGATGCACTTTATAAACTCGAAGAAGGCAAAACGAAAGATGCCCTATACCAAATGGAAAAAGCTTATTACCTACACCCAAAGGAAAATATTGCAGGAATGCTTATATACCTAATTGTACAAATACTAGAACAGGATGGGTATAGCTCCGAAGAGTCTATAAAATATCTTACTAAGCTTTCGAGGTTTGAAAAATTTGGCATAACAACAGACGATATTTTGAGTCAATTTAATAATATGACAATTGAAGTACTCACTAATAAAACCGATACTACCTCCTATAGACTTTTTCATGAAGCATTTTTGGCTAAAAGTGAAAATGATTCTCTGAATACGGAGATTTCATATTTTTTTAACGCTCAGTTGGGCATGGCTCATTATACGTTAGGCGACTATGAACAGGGTCTTTATTATACCGAGAGGGCATATACATTAAAGCCTTCTAACCTTGAAGTGACAAGAAATTACTTAGCCATGATTGCAAACAGTCTGTCTTATGTAAGTGATAACAAAAAGCTCATTATAGAACTAGAAACTATTGCAAAGAAATACCCCGAACTTTTAGAAAACATTATGTTTAAGAGTATGCTCGCCAATGCCTATCTCATAGGTTTTGGACAAGCTTATGACTTGGGTAATGAAATGGAAGGTAAAAAATACAAATTACTATTTGAGGAAATTTATTCTGAGCAACTTAACATCAATAGTAGTAATGTAGGTAGGGCGTATTCAGCTACAGCCGTCTATTATTTCAGAAAAGGCTATTCTACCAAAGCGAGGGCAATTATAGCAAAAGGGCTAAGTTACGCTCCGGGAAATTACGAGCTACTATCCAGAAAACGGATGTTGAAATAGGTAATTACCAGTTTTCAATGGCTAAATTGTGGCTCGTTTCTATTATATAAGGATTACCCAATTTTGTTTTAACCTTAGCAATAAAATTCATCTCTTCCATTATGTAAGCATTCGGAGGCAAATCATATCTAACAATTGCTTTGCCAGCTTTATGGCTACCAAGAGGTATTGCGTAATGAGGAATACAGCCCTCATCGACTGGTTTACCGGAGTAAAATACCACATCTTTACTGCCATCCGAAATAGATAAAATTAATGAGTATCTGTCCTTCTTTAGCAATTCATCGACTGGACGTATCTTGATGTGAGGATAATTTGTTTTCCGCTCACCATTCAATAGATATTCAACCAATCCTGCACATGGCTCATTATTAATGTATGGCACTTCCGCCATAAGATTTCCGTTCATTCGATACTTTTTACGAATACCATTAATTTTTCCTTTTTCATAAGGTGTTTCCTGGTATTTCCTGCCGTTTTGGTAATAGGTAACTGCAAGACCTTCCTTTACATTATTTACATAATTAATACTTTGTCGCAAAGTCCCATCTTTATAATAACTCTTTGCTTCACCGTGTCTTTTCCCATCTTTCAGAGCTACAGATGTTTTTAAAGACCCATCAGCTCTAAACTGTTCAACCACTCCATCCTTAACCTTGCCTTTATTAGTTTTCTTAGTAGTAACATGCTCACAGCCAAATAGCAATAGACCAGTCACTAGAAAGAGAAAATTAAATCTGATCATAATTCACAATAATATTCAGATGTAAAATAAATAGCCACCATTTTGCTATTATATATATTTGCCTCTTATGAATGAAATTTTAGAAGGTATACTTTCCTACACCAGTCAAATCGATCCTCTTGAGTTGGCAGGACTAATTTTTGGTCTATTGGCAGTCTACTTCCTCATCAAAGAAAATATCTGGACATGGCCGTTAGGGATAGCATATGTTCTAGTCTCATTTGTCATCTTCTGGGAGCAAAAATTATATGCTGACTTCTGGCTCCATGTATTTTTTCTGATCATGAATATATATGGTTGGTGGTTTTGGCTAAAAGGCAATGAAAGTAAAAAAGATAAAGAACCACCGATCACAAATATTTCCCTTCAAAGGCTGGTAGTCTTATTACTTATATCTGCAGCAGGGATTTATGGATTAGGCACTTATCTATCGACATCTACTGACGCCTCTTTACCTTACTGGGACAGTACCACAACCATATTAAGCCTAACAGGCATGTGGCTATCTGCCAGAAAAAAAATTGAAAACTGGTACTTCTGGTTTGTGGTCGATGTACTCGCTACCGGCATTTACTTTTATAAAGGCATCTACTTTTATGCCCTCTTATACATGATCTACATAGTTTTGGCAATCATTGGTTTTCTTGAGTGGAAAAAGTTTATGCTAAAACAAAAATGAAAAAAGTAGTAGTAATAGGTCCCGAATCAACAGGAAAAAGTACGCTCTCAGCTTTTTTGGCAGAACACTATAAAACTGAGTGGGTGCCTGAGTATGCCAGACTATTTATTGCTAACCTTGACAGACCTTACACAGCTTCTGATTTGGTCACGATAGCTCAGGGACAGCTAAAATTAGAAGATGAGATAGCAAACAGGGTTGATCACTTGCTCATCTGCGACACAGACCTTCTTGTAATAAAAATTTGGGCAGAGCACAAATATAACTCGTGTCAACCGGTCATCTTACAAATGATCGAAGAGCGAACTTATGACCTCTATCTGTTAACTAACATTGATATGCCCTGGGAGGAAGACCCACAAAGAGAAAACCCACATTTAAGGGAACACTTCATGAATATCTTTGAGGAAGAAATCAAAAAAACCAACGTGCCTTACGTAAAAGTTTCGGGTAATTTTAATGAACGACAGCAAACAGCTATAGAAGCGATTGATAGACTTCTTCAACAAAAAAGCCGTTGAATTACTCAACGGCCTTGCAATGTTTTCTCTTAAGAAATTAGAGTTGCCTCCTTTTTATCTTCGTTCTTTTCACTCTCATCTATCAGGTTTGACTCGTTATCCTCAGTTTTGAAAAAACGCTTTTGAAAGATAAGAATAGTTACCACTCCGATGAAAATGGAACTGTCTGCTATATTAAAAACAGGGCTGAAAAACAAGAAATACTTACCACCCATATAAGGCACCCAGTCGGGATAGTATCCATCAAAAAGCGGGAAGAACAACATATCTATCACTTGCCCATGAAACCATGGTGTCGGGCTTCCTGCCGGAGCATTATCTAAAAACACACCATAGAACGTGCTGTCAATAACATTGCCGATTGCACCTCCCAGAATTAGTCCCATACACCATAAAAGGCCGGGTTTTGCTTTATTTTTATATAAGTAATAAATATAATAGCCTATACCTACCATGGCCCCGAGCCTAAATAGCGTCAGCAAAAGCTTTCCGTATTCGTGACTAGATTTAAGACCAAAGGCCATCCCTGGATTAAGCAGGTAATGCAGTTTAAACCAATCTCCGATAACTGAGATCTCGCCTGCAGTGCCCATTTCCATATTAAAATGAACTAACAACTTTACCACCTGATCGATGATAATTACAACGAGCGCCAACAGGAAATAACGGTATATTTTCATTAAGCTTCTATTTTTACTTTGAGCCTATGCTCGTCCATTTCTAATAAATTTCCATCTACAACCGTCTCTGAAATGTCTAAAGACAATGCCTGTGTTTCCTGACAAATATATTCTCTATTAGCCTCCAACGCAGCATTTACAAGATCAGTATTCTTTTCTATATTAATCTTGATTTTATCCTGCACCTCAAGACCCATATCTTTGCGTAAATTTTGCACTCTATTAACCAAATCCCTGGCGATACCTTCTTTCTTCAGATCTTCAGTAAGTGTAATGTCAAGCGCCACGGTCACACGACCCTCTGTTGCCACAGACCAACCAGGGATGTCCTGATAGGTAATTTCTACATCTTCTAAAGTGATTGTTATAGGCCCATCCTTAAGCGCTAATGTCAGCTCATTTTTATCTTCAAGCTCAGCTACTTCTTCAGGTTTAAACTGATTGATTTTAGCTGAAATCTCTTTCATTTTAGGGCCATATTCTTTTCCTAACTTTCTAAAGTTTGGCTTTACATTTTTTACAAGTACACCAGACTCATCATCTATAAACTCTATCTTTTTGATGTTTACTTCAGAAAGTATCAAATCTTCTACAGATTGAACCTGGCGCTTAAACTTATCATTAAGTACAGGTAAAAGAATCTTAGAAAGTGGCTGTCTTACTTTTATCGTGTCCTTTTTACGTAAACTATGAACCAGTGAAGAAATTGTTTGAGCTAAAGCCATACGCTCTTCTAAGTCGACATTAATAACCGCCTCATCAGCTACCGGGAAGTCCGTAAGGTGGACAGAGATAGCATTGTCTAGGCCTGAAACTGCATTGAGATCCTGATATAATCTATCCATATAGAATGGAGCGATTGGGGAGCTCAGTTTAGCAATTGTCTCAAGACACTTATATAAAGTCTGATAAGCAGCTCGCTTGTCATCATTATACTCTCCTCTCCAGAAACGTTTTCTATTGAGTCTTACATACCAGTTGCTCAAATCATCAATAGTAAAATCCTGAATCAAACGAGCAGCTTTTGTTGGCTCGTAATCCTCATATGCAGCATCCACAGCCTTGATCAAACTATTAAGTTTAGAGAGTATCCAACGGTCGCTCTCCGTTCTATTCTCAACTGGTATATCTCCTTCTTTGTAATTAAAAGAATCTAAATTGGCATATAGCGCGAAGAAAGAATAAGTATTTTGTAATGTACCTAAAAACCTTCGTTGTACTTCAACAACACCATCAAGATTAAATTTAAGATTGTCCCATGGGTTAGCATTGGCAATCATATACCATCGAGTGGCATCAGGGCCATATTTGGACAAAGTTTCAAACGGGTTGATAGCGTTGCCCAATCTCTTAGACATTTTGTTACCGTTTTTGTCTAGAACAAGGCCATTGGCTATCACATTTTTAAATGCAACCTTGTCAAAAAGCAGTCCTGCAATCGCATGAAGTGTAAAGAACCACCCTCTAGTTTGATCTACGCCTTCTGCAATAAAATCTGCCGGATAGTTTGCATCAAATATATCCTTATTCTCAAACGGGTAATGCCACTGTGCATATGGCATGGCTCCTGAGTCAAACCAAACATCTATAAGATCCGGCTCACGGAACATCTTCTTTCCGTTCTCACTAACCAATACAACATCATCGACATAAGGTCGGTGCAAATCAAAGTCATCTCCAATTTGCTCGTTCATAAAAC
This sequence comes from Fulvivirga aurantia, assembly GCF_009711475.1. Classification (GTDB taxonomy): domain Bacteria; phylum Bacteroidota; class Bacteroidia; order Cytophagales; family Cyclobacteriaceae; genus Fulvivirga; species Fulvivirga aurantia. The sequence goes on along the minus strand of NZ_SMMD01000947.1, from coordinate 20,965 downwards.
CAGCTTCCACAGATTTTGCGACCTCCTCTTTTAGTTCTGCTATTGAGCCTATACACTTTAACTCAGCGCGATCTTCAGTAACCCAAATAGGCAATGGAGTACCCCAATATCTGGATCTGGATAAATTCCAATCAACCAAATTTTCCAACCAATTGCCAAATCGACCAACACCGGTTGATTTAGGCTTCCAATTGATCGTATTGTTAAGCTTGACTAATCTGTCTTTAAGAGCCGTTGTTTTTATAAACCAAGAATCTAAAGGATAATACAATACAGGCTTATCAGTTCTCCAACAATGTGGGTAAGAGTGCTCGTATTTTTCTACTTTAAATGCTCTGTTTTCTTCTTTGAGTTTTATAGCGATTTGTACATCAAGCGACTTGTCAGGAGCTTCACCGTCAGGGTAGTACTCATTTTTTACGTACATACCTGCAAAATCTGTTATCTCTTTAACGTAACGACCTTGCTTATCTACGATTGGTGCATCATTGCCCTCCTCGTCTTTAACAAGTATTGGAGACATGCCAGCTTGTTGACATACTCTTTGGTCATCTGCACCAAAAGTGGCAGAAACGTGCACAATACCTGTACCGTCTTCAGTAGTTACAAAGTCACCAGGGATCACCTCAAATGCTGGTCCATCAGGTTTTACATAAGGTAAAAGCTGCTCGTATTTCTGACCGACTATATCCTTCCCTTTAAACTCTTCTAAAATCTCATAAGGTATTTTCTTTCCGTCCTTTTTGTAGCCATCAAAGTCAAGGCCTTCTGCATCTTTACTGAAATATGCTGAAACTCTATCTTTGGCTAGTACTACGAAAATCTCCTCATGCGTGTACTGATTATAGGTTCTTACCTTTACATAATCAATTTTTTCTCCTATTGCCAGTGCACTATTTGCGGCCAATGTCCATGGAGTGGTTGTCCATGCCAGAAAAAACTCATTTTCAGTTCCTTCTTTTCTAAACTGTGCAGTAACTGATGTGTCTTTTACATCGCGGTAGGTGCCAGGCTGGTTTAACTCATGAGAGCTTAACCCAGTACCCGCTGCTGGAGAGTATGGCTGGATAGTGTAGCCTTTGTATAATAAGCCTTTGTCAAAAAACTTCTTCAACAAATACCACAGAGACTCCATGTAATTTCTATCGAAAGTCACGTAAGGGTCATCAAGGTCTACCCAGTAACCCATTTTTTGAGTCAGGTCATCCCATTCGCCCTTAAATTTCATCACTGTTTCGCGACAGCGTTGATTATACTCTTCAACAGAGATTTTCTTTCCAATATCTTCTTTGGTAATTCCAAGCTCTTTTTCTACCTGCAACTCCACCGGTAAGCCGTGAGTATCCCAACCGCCTTTTCTTTTTACCTGAAAACCTTGAAGCGTCTTATATCTACAGAAAATATCTTTGACTGTACGCGCCATCACGTGGTGGATACCCGGTGTACCATTTGCTGATGGTGGCCCTTCGTAAAATGTAAAAGTAGGTTTCCCCTCTCTCGTCTCTATAGATTTTTGGAAAACATCATTTTCCTTCCAAAATTCTAATACTTCATCTGCTACTTCAGCATAATTCAGTCCTTTGTATTCTTTGTACTGCATTGGAACTGTAACTCCTTAAATGAATTATGAATTAATATTTTTTGAAACACTTGTCTCCTCTGATCCGTTCTCGCCCGGCACTTTTATCTGACCCAGGTCAATCTCTTCGTCTTCATCTTCCTGATAAAAGCCGTCATCATATTGCTCTATAAGTGGGTGTGCATCTTTTCTTCTCTTACCATCATCAAAAGTCATGAGTAGAGATGGTAGCAATATCAAGTTAGTGACCATAGCAAAAAGCAGAGTAATTGAGGTTAATATCCCCAAGGCCACTGTACCTCCAAAATCTGACCAGGCAAAAATCACAAAGCCCGCAAACAGAATAATTGAGGTATACATCATGCTCGCACCGGTTTCTCTCAAACTTTTGCTTACTGCCAAAGGCACAAAAAACTTATTAGCAAAAAGCTCTTGTCGATACTTGGCCAAAAAGTGTATTGAATCATCAACAGAAATACCGAAAACGATACTAAAGATTAGCGCTGTACTTGGTTTTAGTGGAATGCCAGCAAACCCCATGATACCAGCAGTAATCACCAATGGTACGATATTAGGGATGAGAGAAATAATGATCATTCTCACATTCACAAAAAGCACCGCCATGATAATTGATATGATAACAAAGGCCAATATCAAGCTGAACCTTAGGTTTTCAATCAAGAACTTATTGCCTTTGATAAATAGTGGTGTAGTACCTGTAATGGCCAACTCCATGTCGGTTTCGGCAAAGATTGAGTCTATCTGAGGCTGAATTACCTGAGATATGAGTGAGTCCATATTGTGAGACCCTACATCTGCCACCTGCATAGAAATACGCATTTTTTGCAAAGTAGAATCTACAAAAGAATTAAAAAGGCCCGTATTATCTGATTGATTTCTTAGATATCGCAGAATGTAATTACTTTCCCTTTTACTGCTCGGTAGGGCATAGCGGTCAGGGTTGTTATTATAAAATGCTTGTCTGGCAGCTTTCACAAAACTAACTACAGAAACCGGCTTAGATATATCTTCTTGAGCATCAAGAAAACTTTCTAATCGGTCTATTTTCCTTAGATTTCGTAAGTCAGTAACTCCACGCCTTTCTTTCGTATCGAGGATAATTTCCAGAGGCATTATACCGCTGAAGTTTTCTTCGAAGAAAGTAAGGTCTTTTCTTATCTCACTATCTGCAGGTATATCGTCTACCATATAAGATATGGCATTGATTTTTGAAGCACCAAACACTGCTACCACAATTAAAATTACGGTAACCGAGTAAACATACGCCCGATGTCTATGCACCAGTAAGTCCATTTTATTAAGCGCACCTCCGAGAATTTTAAAATCCAGGTGCTTCATTTGCTTACCGCCAGGAGCCGGAAGCCATGAAAATACAGCTGGAATCAAAATAATGCTCACGAGGAACGTGGCCATTATATTGAGGCCTGCTACAATTCCGAATTCCTTCAGAACGACAATTTCAGTAGAAGCAAGCACTAAGAAACCAACTGCGGTTGTGAAATTTGTTATAAGCGTGACAAGGCCGATTTTTCTCACCACACGACTAATCGCCATGACTTTATTGCCGTGATTTTCAAACTCCTGATGATACTTGTTGAGCAGATATACGCTATTGGGTATACCAATGACTACAATCACGGGTGGTATTAATCCGGTAAGAAGGGTAATCTTAAACCCAAACAATACTAATGACCCCAGCACCCAAATGACAACTACCCCAATGATGGTGAGTGGGAATACGACTGCATCCCAAGTGCGGAAAAATAAAAAGAGGATAAAGCCGGTAACTGCAATAGATAAGAACAAGAAAATTTGCATTTCCTTTCTAACCTTACCAGCCACGACTGAGCGCACAAATGGCAGCCCTGCATAATGAAGTTTTATCGAAGTAGACTCTTCAAATGTGGTACCCGCATCTATAATTTCCTGAGTCAGGTCGAGTCGCTTTGCAGAGTTTAAGTAGTCTTTGTTGATAGATATTAGTACTAGCGTAGCGCCATTAAATTCGTTGACAAGTCGGCCACTATAAAATTTTTGATCGTAAGTAACGCTCAACAAGCTATCAAAATCATGACCGTTTGTAGGAAACTCCTCAAAAATAGGCTCGAGGATAAAACGCGTCTCTGCAGTATCTTTCTTAAGCCTCTTAACAAATGGCAATGAAATCACATCATTTACCCCATCAAGGCTGTTGAGTTGCTGGCTTAGCTTACGTAGCTTTTTAAAATTTTCTGCCTCATAAACGCTGCTATCTTTGAGACCAAGAGCCACAAGGTTTCCATCTTCACCAAAGAGTCCCTTAAACTCCTGAAAGACAACCATATCGGGATCATCATTAGGCACGGTCTTGGCAAAGTCAAAACTCATCTCAACATCCTTGGCTTTATAGCCCATAAATGCTGTAATGACTACCAACACCCCCACCAGAATGAGGCGATACTTTATGATTATATGAGAAAGCTTAGTCCACATGTCAGAATAAGGCTACAAAGGTAATGATTTTAGCCTTAATGTATAACTTTATCAAGGCCGATAACGAACCGCTAAGCATTAGGGTGAGAAATCCCCTTTATCTTTCTAAAAAGGGAGATTGCGTGCGTATCAGTAAGCCCGGAAACGAAGTCGACACAACACATAAGTTTATCGTAAACACTGCTTTGCTCCCTTCTAATTTCACGAAGCACTTCTTCTGGCATCAGCCTTAGTAGGGAGACATGTTTTTTCCTATGATTTTCTTCTTCTATAACTGCAGAAGTAAATGCTTCTAATAAACCTGGCAAAACCTCAAAACCAGCAGCCTCTGTTTCCATAACAAGGCGAGAGCGATAAATCTTTTTTATAGAGAGCGCCACTACTTTTTCTAATACTTCGGCTGATGGTATTTCATCAGTTAGTGCCTGATCAAAGCTGCCATCGAAAATAGACTGCTCATTGTCTATGAAAAGTTCGTTGCACTCAGCGATGAGTTTACCCACAGACATAGCGCGTAGGGTGCCAATTCGCTCATCAAGACTATCAATTCTTTCTAGTTTCTCTTTATTAAAACGCTCTTTAAGAATCATGGCAAAAAGCTCGACAGTTTCATCAAAAGAAACTAACCCTAACCGACACCCATCCTCCAGGTCTATCAGGTTGTAACAAATATCATCTGCAGCTTCTACCAAAAAGGCCAGAGGGTGCCTACCCCATGTGTAATCTCCATAGTTAAGCAGGCCAGTTTGTTCTGCTATTTCCTTAAAGGTTTCTTTTTCTGCCTGAAAGAATCCGAATTTCTTTTGACTCCTTCTCGACTTATCTGGGTTGGCAATTATAGATTGTCGTGGATACTTGGTAAATGCAGCGAGTGTGGCATAGGTAAGCTTTAAACCCTGGTATCTGTCCTTATTCAAAATTCTAAAGCCTTGTGCATTACCTTCAAAATTTGTGAGGTCTTGCCATTCCGCTTCAGATACAAGTCTCTGGTAGGCCTGGCCTTCACCAAACTTAAAAAACTCCGAAATTGAGTCTTCTCCCGAATGACCAAAAGGAGGATTACCTATATCATGCGTGAGGGATGCTGCTGCAACGATGGCACCAAAATCATGAATAGAATATGTACTTTGTAGTTCTTTATGCCTTTGCAGTAATGTCTCAGCAGCCAGCTTACCCAGCGACCTACCAACACTGCTTACTTCAAGGCTATGCGTCAGCCGAGTATGTACGAAATCATGCTCTGGCAATGGATGAACCTGTGTTTTATCCTGAAGTCTTCTAAACGGATGTGAAAAAATTATTCTGTCATAATCTTGCTCAAAAGCACTACGGCCTACGTTGTGCTCCTGTTTATTCTGTCCTTTTCGCTGATTTGACAAAAGTTGTTTCCACTCCATAATTACTTGTGCTTAGCTGGCTAATTTATAAATTCTTATCGGATCCTGATTAAGTAATCTTACCAAGAGTTCATACAGGTCTGGTATTTCTTGTTTAAACTGCACGGGCTGCTCAAAAAAGTACTCAAGGCTTACTGCAAAAAACTCATAAGCATTGGTAGCCGCATAATCTCTTAGGAAATGTCCGTCCAGATTTCTGATATTCCATATTTCTCTTGCTGTTATTTGCTTAAGCAGCTCCATCAGCTCAATATCGAGGAAGTCGTATTCTTCATTTAAAATACGATTTTCAAAATGTATGGCATGAGCCATTTCATGAATCCCAACATTTAAACTGTCTGTTGGGTCAGCATACCCATCAACAAAGCTCTTCCACGATAAAATGATGATACCTGCCCTGGGGTTTACCTCACCCAAGTGGTATTTTTTAGTGATGTGAGAGTAATAGGAGTTGGGGTAAACCAGTATTTTGTCAAAGTTAGAAAGATATATTTCTGTGAGCCCAAATGTGAGTTGTATAGCTGAAGCAGAAATAAGCACTCGCATTTCGTCTGTAATCGGCCCTACCCCACGCGAGATAAATCGCTTGGCAAACATAAACCGCTGCACTCTTCTCTCAAATAGCGCACGATCGGCCGTGCTTAACAATTTATAATAGGCTGAGTACTTATTTAAGATACTCCGATGTTTCGCAGATAGAGGTTGTCTGCTTTTTACACGATACTTAAAATCATCTATAAAATGAGTTACAATATCTCTAAAAATAGACAGCACTGTGACCCCAACAATAAGCCCCAGTGCCGACCACATAAATACCCCAACAGAACTCAACAGTCCTTATATTTTCCTCAAAAGGTTATTTACAGAAACCAAATCGCTCACTTTGTTTCTTAAATCAGCAATTGCGATACGTTCTTGCTCAGCAGTATCTCTGTATCTAATGGTTACCGCGTTATCTTCAAGTGTTTGATGATCTACCGTAATACAGTTAGGTGTACCGATGGCGTCTTGTCTCCTGTATCGCTTACCAATAGCATCTTTTTCGTCATACTGACAAGTAAAGTCAAACTTGAGCTCATCAATAATTTCTCTGGCTTTTTCTGGTAGGCCGTCTTTCTTTAAGAGAGGGAGCACGGCTACTTTTACAGGGGCCAATTGCACAGGTAGTTTGAGTACAGTACGCTCGCTACCGTCTGCCAATGTTTCTTCTACATAAGAAGCAGAAAGTACTGCTAAAAACATTCTATCCAGACCAATCGATGTCTCGATCACGTAAGGTACGTAGCTCTTATTCTCATGCGGATCAAAGAATTGTAGTTTTTTGCCTGAGTGCTCTTCATGCGCCTTCAAATCAAAATCAGTACGGCTATGTATACCTTCCAACTCTTTGAAGCCCATTGGGAAGTTAAACTCAATATCTGCAGCTGCATTGGCATAATGCGCCAGGTTGAGGTGATCATGGAAGCGATAATTTTCTTCAGAAATACCTAAAGCTTTATGCCACTTGATTCTCTTTTCTTTCCAGTATTCGTACCACTTCAGCTCTTCGCCCGGTTTAACAAAAAATTGCATCTCCATCTGCTCAAACTCACGCATACGGAAGATAAATTGCCTTGCAATAATCTCGTTTCTAAAAGCCTTACCTATCTGAGCAATACCAAATGGTATTTTCATGCGGCCGGTTTTCTGCACATTGAGAAAGTTGACAAAAATACCTTGAGCAGTTTCTGGTCTTAAGTAGATTTTATTTGCACCATCGGCTAAAGAACCGAGCTCCGTTGAAAACATCAAATTAAACTGCCTTACATCAGTCCAGTTTTTTGAGCCTGATACAGGATCTGCAATACCGAGTTCTTCGATGAGGGCTTTGAGCTGGTTTAAGTTTTCACCATCCAAAGCAGCTTTCATCCGGGCGTTGATATCATCTATCTGGCCTGTATATTTTAAAACCCTTGGGTTTGTAGCAACAAACTGCTCTTTATCAAAATCATCTCCAAAGCGTTTGGCAGCCTTGGTTACTTCTTTATCGATTTTTGCCTCGATTTTAGCTATATGATCTTCGATCAAAACGTCTGCACGATACCTCTTCTTAGAGTCTTTATTATCGATCATCGGATCGTTAAAAGCATCGACATGGCCTGAAGCTTTCCAGGTAGCTGGGTGCATAAAAATAGAGGCATCTATACCTACTATTTCTTCATGCATTTGCACCATTGCCTTCCACCAGTATTCTTTAATATTATTCTTAAGCTCTGCACCATTTTGACCGTAGTCGTAAGCTGCTGCTAAGCCGTCATATATTTCACTAGAAGGAAAAACAAACCCATACTCTTTGGCATGAGAGATTATTTTTTTGAACTGATTATCGTCTTGATTTGCCATATGGCGGCAAAGATAGTGAAATGCTTAATATGGATAAATATTTACAGACTTATATACTTAAGCCTCTTTCATATACTTGGCCATTCTGGGGATGATAAGTCTAAAAGTACTACCAGTATCTTTCTTTGAGTCTACAGTAATAAACCCGTTAAGCTTCGCAGCCATCTCTTGTGCTATATAAAGGCCTAAACCAGATCCATCGCTATTTTCTGATGCACGATAGAACATATCGAATATTCTTTCCAGGTACTCTTCATCAACGCCCAACCCATTATCAATGACGTCTATTTGTACCATTTTTTCGAATTTTTCTGCTTTGATGAGAATAAATGGGTCTGGTTGATCGAGATTATGATACTTGAGCGCATTTGAAATAAGATTACTCAAAATCACTTTTAGCCTACTTTTATCACACTTTATTTCCAAATCTGGCTCAAAGACCTTCTCAATACGTATATCTTTTTGATGCTCAAAATACTCTAACCCAGAAAGCACTTCATCAACCACCTGATTGAGGTCAACTTTCTCTTTTTTCACATCGAGTCGTGTATTGCGAGAGTAGCTTATAATATCAGCTATAAAACCATTTAGTGTATTTACACGATTTCTCATCATTTCAAGACACCTGTGTTTTTCATCCAGATTATCACTGACCTCTGCAATGTTTATGAGACCGAGCAATGAGCTTAGAGGTGCACGCAGATCATGCGATGTGCTATAAACAAACCTATCGAGCTCCTCATTGGCCTTGCGCAGTTTGTTATTCTTTTCATTTACCAATTGCTCAGCTTTTTTACGCTCAGTAATATCTACAATTGAGCCTACCATCCGCTGGGCCCTTCCCGCATTATTCCACTCTGCCTGGCCAGTGTCGAGCACCCATATGTACTCACCATCTTTATTTTTTACACGGCATTCGACCTCAAATTTCTCTCTATTCTTTAAATGATTTTTAAGTAGAGTTTCTATCAATGGGGCATCGGCCGGGTGGATGTAAGAGAAAAACTCCTCATAGCTTATGTCGGTTCTTTCTCGCTCTTCATAACCCAACATGCGCATCACTTGTGGAGAAATATATAATTTTCCTTCTTTTATATCCCAATCCCAAATACCGGCACTTGAGCCTTTTATCGCCAACTCAAATTTATTCCGACTTTTATCTAATTCCTCAGTAAGAACCAGTAGGTCTTGCTGAGTCTCATGCATACTTCTTTCATAATTTAAACTGATAGAAAGTATGTAGTACACCATCGTCATAGTGGCAATGAGACAAATTGTGTAATTGATCAGCAAGCTGTTTTTAATGTACTCTTCTGATAGGTCGAGAGGCTCATAATCTATGATATCTGTAAAATAAACGATGTAAAAAATGACGAAAGTAAGCAGCCCTATCATAATTGCCGCAAACTTCTCCTCGGTGCCAAATAGTGTAATAGCCCCCAGTGCTACCACTAAGAAATACATATAAATTCCTGTTTCGCGAGTTTCCCAGGCAGCCAATATTGCCAGAAGCATTAGACCAGGAACCAACAAACTTATTTTGGCCAGCGTATATAACTCATACTTAATAAGCGTAAGGCATAGCGTACTACCTGCCAGTAGAATCACATAATACCAGAGATACTCATAGGCCCCGTAGGAATAATCGAAGATGATATAAAAAAGCGCTACGCCTATCGCGAGGAGAGCAATATTTCGGGTAAGCTTTACCCTTTTGGCAATAGTCCAGGCTCCGAAAGACTCAGTACTTGTTGTGTCATTAGAATTTTTGCCAAAAATAGAAGCCATGTGTTTTCTAATATAACAAATCTGAACATAATTCGGCCTTTTAAAATGTGTGTATTATGCGGAATTAATCGACTTTTACTGAAAGAAACTGATAAAATTCTCTTAAGCAACCTGGCAAGCTTCCCTTCGGCAAGGTATACTGATGGCAAATACAGAGCCGACTCCTGCAGTACTATCTACCGATATACTACCCGCCAATTTATCAATCATTTCTTTGGCGATGTAAAGCCCTAAACCTGAGCCCTGAGAGCTTTCAGAAGCCCTATAGAACATGTTGAAAATCTGCTTTTTATACTGTTCATCAATGCCCTGCCCATTGTCTTCTATTTTTATCTCCAACCGGTTGTCAAGCTTCTCCACACCTATTTTTACATAAGGCTGAGATTGATCAAAGTTGTGATACTTAATGGCATTGGTAATTAAATTATTGAGTATGATTTTTAGCCTGCCTCTATCGCTAAGCACGGACAGATCTTCTGGAAAGTTTTTAATTATTTTAAGTTGATCTCTATTTGGATAGTAATCCAGGTTTTTGAGTATACCATCGATCATGAAACTAAGGTTTATTTCATCCACAGTTACTCCTAATCGCGAGTTTTTTGAGTAGCTTAAAATATCTTTTATAAAACCATTTAAGGTATCAATACGGTCATGCATTAATTTGAGGCACTTCTCTTTTTCTTCCTGACTTTCGCTTATGCCGGCAATGTGCACCAAACCAGATAATGAGCAAAGTGGCGCTTTCAAATCGTGTGATGTACTATAAACAAACCTATCAAGCTCTTCATTGGTCTTAGAAAGCATGGCATTTTTTTCATAAACCTCCTGCTCTGCCTTTTTTCTTTCGGTAATATCGATCACAGAGCCTACCATCTTTATTGGTCTGCCATTTCTATCCCATTCTGCCTGCCCTGTGTCAAGCACCCAAATATATGAGCCATCTTTCTTTCTAAACCTGACCTCTACCTGAAAAGTCTCCTGATACTTAATATGATTTTCTATACAATTAGTAAGGATTTTGCAATCGCTGGGGTGTATCAGGTCGAGAAAGCCATGATAATCAAGATAGCGAAGCTCCTCGGGTTCATAACCCAAAATTCTGGCGGCTTTAGGCGAAACATAGATTTGCGATTTCTTAAAATTCCAATCCCAAATACCGGCACTAGAGCCTCTGATCGCTAGTTCGAAGCGAGATTGACTCACTCTTAACTCATCAGTAATTTTTTGCAAACTATCTGCCGTGTGCTGTATCTCTCTTTCTGAAGTATGGTTGATACTAAGAATATAATAAAACATTAAAATCGTAGAGAAAATCGAGATGAAAAAGTTGACAGCAAAACTGGTACGTAGGTACTCTTCACCATAAACTACAGGCTCAAAAATATTGATAACATCAAAAAAGTATATCAAACAGAAAAGGGTGAGCGCTATGCCTGTAATAATAAAACTGGAATTTATGCTGCGATACCCGAAAAGCGTAAATGCCGCCAGACAAACGATAATATAATTCATGTACACCCCTGTGAGGTAAGACTCAATAGAACTAAATACCCCTACTACCACAATAGCAGAGATAAGCAGTGCGTATTTAGCAGCATTAAACTTTGAATAGCGAAGCAAGATCAAGGAAGCTAAAGAGCCAAAGATCAAGATGCCATAGAAAGGTACATAATTTGTTTCACCGTGAATGAACTCAATTATGGTATAAATAATGCCAGCTGAAAGTGCTAAAACACTCAATTGACCAGCCAAAATACACCGTTTGTAGACGCTCAATGGCATGGCATCCACATTGTCTTTTATAAGTATTCGGAAGAAATTTTTCATGGCGGCTTAGGTTTATACCAAATGTGTGTATAAATAAGTGCCGGTGCCAAATATTTCGATCAACGGGTAATTATACTCGATAACTGATCACGTACTTACGATATTGCTTTTTTACAAACGCTTGGCTTTCTCCCAATATGCATCCATCTCCTCTAAAGACATCTCACCCATTTGTTTCCCGTCTTTCTGAGATTCAGATTCTAAATATTTAAATCGCCTGATGAATTTTTTATTGGTACGCTCGAGAGCCTCTTCAGGGTTAATATCCAAAAAACGCGCATAATTAATGAGTGAAAACATCAGGTCTCCGAACTCTGACTGAGCTTTTTCCTTATCTACTTTATCGTGTTTTTCAATTTTAAACTCTTCTTTAAACTCAGCCATTTCTTCCTCTACTTTCTCCCATACTTGCGATGATTTTTCCCAATCAAAACCCACTCCTCTTGCCTTCTCTTGTATGCGCATAGCTTTAACAAGCGCTGGCAGTGAGGTTGGAACACCTCCCAAGACAGACTTATTGCCTTTTTCTTTAAGCTTTATTTTCTCCCAGTTTTCTTTTACTGCCTGCTCATCGTTTGCCTCAACATCTCCATAAATGTGAGGGTGCCGCTCTACCAGTTTATCACAGACGCTATTAAGCACATCAGCAATATCGAAGGCCTTTTTTTCATCTCCAATTTTCGCGTAAAACACGTTGTGCAACATAAGGTCGCCCAGCTCTTTCTTTACTTCCTCGAGATCGTTTTCTATAATAGCGTCACTTAACTCATAAGTTTCTTCTATGGTCAGGTGCCTGAGAGACTCCATGGTCTGTTTCATATCCCACGGGCAATTTTCTCGCAACTCGTCCATAATTGTGAGCAACCGATCAAATGCTTCTAATTTTTTCTTTCTGTTCTTATCTGGTGTCGATTTTATGTCGCGCATGTGTCTTTATTTATAATTCGAGAAGAGGAAACTTTAGCAGAGGGTCTGATGTTTCACTGGTGATTAGTAAATTTGCCCAAATTTATAGAAAACATGACTACTTTATTATTCGGCATTGGTTTCATAGGTATCTTTTTTGCACTCATGTGTGTGAGGCTCATCTTTTTAAAGGATGGTGAGTTTAAAGGTACGTGTGCATCTCAAAACCCATACTTAAATAAAGAAGGTACTACCTGCGGTTTTTGCGGTAAATCAGTTACCCCCGGTGATGGCTGCGGCAACCCGGAATCTGAGGTAAACAAAGTAATCGAGCAGTATAAATAGTCACCCTCCTGCTCAAATAAGAATCTTAATTTCTTAAATAAAATTTATCAACAGCTTTTAAAGCTGATGGGCTCTATTATTGGGCTTGATGTGCAAATAGTGCATATTCATATTTACCTGATGCACCTTCAAGCACAAGAAAATTTATAACTTTGCAGTTCATTACAAATAGACATAAAATATAACTTACGTGGCATTAATTAAATCAATATCAGGCATAAGAGGTACGATTGGTGGGGAAACAGGCGAAGGCTTAACCCCTCTCGATATTGTAAAATTTGCTGCAGCATATGGCAGCTGGGCTAAAAACAAGTCTGGTATAAATAAAATAGTGATCGGTAGAGACGCCAGAATATCTGGAGAGATGGTAAACAGTCTTGTTGCCAATACACTCATCGGTCTCGGTATCGATGTGGTAGATTTAGGACTTTCTACCACACCTACGGTAGAGTTGGCCGTGCCAGAAGAAAAAGCTGCCGGAGGCATAATCCTTACTGCCAGCCATAATCCCATACAATGGAATGCGCTTAAGCTCCTAAATGACAAAGGTGAGTTTATATCTGCCGCAGAAGGTGCTGAGGTGCTTGAGTTGGCAGAAAAAGAGTCTTTTGAATTTGCCGAGGTTTTACATCTTGGTAAATACAAGACCAACGACACTTACATAGATAAGCATATAGAAAAGATTTGTGCTTTACCATTGGTAGATGTTGAGGCTATAAAAGCAAAAAACTTTAGCGTAGCTATAGACTGTGTAAACTCAACAGGAGGTATATCAGTACCAAAACTACTTAAGGCTTTAGGTGTAAACCAAGTAAAGGAGTTATACTGCAAGCCTACGGGTCACTTTCCTCACAACCCGGAGCCTCTACCAGAAAACCTAAATCAGATATGCTCTGAAATAGAAAAAGGCAAGTATGATCTGGGTATTGTAGTAGATCCGGATGTTGACAGACTTGCTCTGATTAATGAAGACGGTACACCGTTTGGGGAAGAATACACGCTTGTTGCAGTAGCAGATTATATTTTATCTCAGAAGAAAGGTAATACAGTCTCAAACCTGTCGTCTTCTATGGCCTTACGTGTTGTAACAGAAAAGCACGGAGGTAAGTATACGGCAGCTGCTGTAGGAGAAGTAAATGTAGTTGAAGCCATGAAAGCCACTGATGCAATCATCGGAGGAGAGGGTAATGGAGGTATAATATTACCAGAACTACACTACGGAAGAGACGCCTTAGTTGGTATCGCATTATTTCTCACTCACTTAGCCAAGTTTGGCAAATCAGCTTCAAGACTGAGAGCTACGTACCCTAATTATCACATCTCTAAAAACAAAATTGAGCTTACACCTCAAATAGATGTAGATAATGTGCTAGAAGAAATCAAAAAACAATATGCATCAAGACCTATAAACACTATTGATGGTGTAAAAATTGAGTTTGATGATGAGTGGGTACACTTGCGTAAATCAAACACAGAGCCTATAATTAGGATTTATTCTGAATCAAGCTCTGAAGTTACGGCTGAGCACCTGGCTAAAAAGCTTATCGAAGACATTAAAGAAATTATATCAACCAAAGCCTAAAAGATCATGAAGGTATACCTCGACAATGCGGCTACCACACCTATTGACCCTGAAGTATTAGACGCCATGCTTCCTTTCTTAAAAGGAAATTATGGCAATCCGTCTTCTGTACATTCTCATGGTCGCGAGGTTCGGTCTGCTATCGAGTATGCCAGAAAGAATGTGGCAAAACTATTAAATGCTACACCTGGTGAAATATTCTTTACATCGGGAGGTACAGAAGCTGACAATGCACTTATCTGTAGTGGCATCGAAACACATGGGCTCACCCATGCCATAACTTCTACCATAGAACATAAAGCTGTACTACAAACACTACAAAATCTTGAATCTCTAGGCAAGATCAAACTGAGTTATGTAAAGCTTGATGAGAAAGGTCATGCCGATCTTAATCATCTGGAAGAGCTTCTTGCAAACAATGAGCAGTCATTAGTTTCGCTCATGCATGCCAACAATGAGATTGGAAATATTAATGACATTGAGGAAATCGGCATTATTTGTAAAAAGCATAAAGCAGTCTTTCACTCCGACACCGTGCAGACTATGGGGCATTATGTGCATGACCTCTCCTCATTGACAGTTGACTGTATCACAGGAGCAGCACATAAATTTCACGGCCCAAAGGGTATCGGGTTTATGTATATCAACAAAAAGACGAAGGTAGGGCCCTTTATTTTAGGTGGTGCCCAGGAGCGAAGCATGAGAGGTGGTACTGAAAACGTGCATGGTATCATTGGCTTGTCCAAAGCGTTGGAAATTGCTTACAGAGATATGGAGGAGCACCACAATTACATTCAAGGACTGAAGGACAGAATGATTGCCAACTTGCGTGAAAAAATTAGCGGGGTTAGCTTCAATGGTGATTCTGCCAATGCAGACAAGAGCCTTTACACTGTGCTAAACGTGTGCCTGCCTGAATCTGCAGATAATGACATGCTCTTATTTACTTTAGATATTAATGGCATTTCAGCTTCTGGCGGAAGTGCCTGTTCGAGTGGAGCCTCTACCGGCTCACATGTGCTTACAGGCATCAATTCAAATCCGAAAAGAGGTGCTGTAAGGTTTTCTTTCAGCAAATTCAATACTCCGGAAGAAATCGACTACGCAGCAGATAAAGTGGCTGAGTTTTATAAAGAAGTAACTGTTTAGGTTTTAATTAAGCACCAAATCTTTTAGGCAATTTACCCACTTGGGGTGGTCGTTTAAGCTTTCTACAAGCTGTACTTTTTCTCCTCCGTGCTCCTCAAATATCTCTTGATATTCGTCACCAATTTCGATAATTGTTTCCAGACAATCGGCAGTAAAGGCAGGTGAAAACACCAATAACTTCTTAGCGCCCTCTTTGGCTTTTTGCTCTACCACTTTGTCTGAGAATGGCTCCAGCCATTTTTGGTCTAACCTCGACTGAAAGCAAACTGTATAATCTTTTTCCTCCAGACCAAGTTTTGCGGCTAGTAACCTTGTGGTAGCATAGCTTGTCGCTTTGTAGCAAAACTTATTTTCTTCCGTGATTTCATTTTCGCAATGTTTTTCTTCACACAAGCCTTCGTCATATACTTTATCAACCTGTCGGGTGGGGAGGCCATGATAAGAAAATAAGACATGGTCGTAATCATCAAGGTTATATTTCTGTGCTCTGTCTACAAATGCATCTATATAATCAGGATGGTCGTAGTACTGGCTTATTATTTTCATTTCTGGAATTACCCACCACTTACTTACTTCTTTCATAACCAGGTCTAATGCTGAGCCGGTAGATGCAGATGCATATTGAGGAAACATCGGTAAAACCACCAATTTGCTATACCCAATTTTTCTCATGTCTTTGAGCACATCTACAATGTTTGGGTTTTTGTAGCGCATCGCAAGATGCACCTTATACTCGTCACCCAGCTCTTTTTGAAGCAGTTCTGCTGCATTTTCACTGTGGTAAATAAGTGGAGAGCCTTTTTCATCCCACAGCTCTTTATAAATTTTAGCAGATTTTGGTGCTCTAAAAGGCACGATAATAAGATTTACAAGAATCTTTCTCAACAACCAGGGGATGTCGATTACTCGGGGGTCGTTAAGAAATTGGGAAAGGTAGGACCTCACATCACCTACAGACGGGCTATCGGGGGTTCCTAAATTGATTAATAGTACTCCGGTTTTTGCTTTCATCTCGCTTCAATAAACAGACCGCAAAGTTAAAGGTTTTGGGCTAGCGGGCAATTATTAATTGAATTGATAAATGGTAAAAGCATATACTGCAAACCGCAAAAATCGAGCTGAAGCAATGATTGCAAACCTCCCAAAAGGGTAGTGGGTAGAACCAACCAACATACATACTGCCGAAAATGGAATAGGTGTTACTGCCCCAACAAAAATCAATAAGCCACCATATCTTTTCAATGTCTTTTTGTACTTCAGCACATATTTCTCAAAAAATGTAGGAAGCGCTTTTTTTAGATAAGAGCCGATAAAGAAACCGAGTACCCCTGCCATGAAAGAAATGATTGCCAAGAGTGCTACATCTAAGGCATATGCCTCAAAAGCACCGCTTTTAATCGACCAGATCATAAATAATTCTGGAGGTATTATACCAAAAACAACTTCTGAGATTATAAATACGGTATAGACTATTAACGGCCACTGGCTGATGTAATCCATAAACACATCAAACCCAGCATACTTTTGCAATAAGGTATAGATAATGATAATGACAGCAAGACCGAGTAGGCCTTTAAGAAGGTTTTTGATAAGAAACCTGGTTCTGCCCTTCATTCGCATAACTCATTATTGCATTGGAGCTCTTTTAAATGGTTTAGATTCATCGAAAAGCTTCCTGTAAGTAATATGCGTTTTTACGATTTCTCCCCCTACTTGTTCTACCACGCGCAACATTTTAGGGTTAAAATCGCCTATCCAATTCATCTCTAAATCAGGATAGCGATGGTATTCGTCCTGTACTTTTTTAGCGGTCGACATTACTAAAGCACCTTCTACACCTTTGCCTTGGTGCTCAGGCACAATACCAAACACGAGACCCAGCATCTTTTTACACGTCTTTCTCCACTTGTGGTATAAGAAAACCAGCTTCCCCCACCAGTTAAGATTACCGTTTACGTGTTTAAAAATTTGATTTACCTCAGGAAGGTTTATATAAAAAGCCACCGGTTCATCTTTGTAGTAACCATACCAGATGATTTGCTCATCTATAATTGGCTTTAGCTGTTTCATTATATTTTTTGCCTGCAAAGAAGACATTTTAGCTACTCCTTTGTGCCTTGCCCATGCCTTGTTGTACACCGTTCTAAAATCTTCCGTATACTTATCAAGCTTACTCATTTCCAGGTGACGGAAAGTGTAGTCAGGGTTTTGGTATATTTTTTTGGCTTTCTCAACCAACTTAGGTGCAAAAGGATCTTTTACCTTTCTACCATAGGTAAATTGTTTGAAATAAATTTGAAAGCCGTACTCTTCGAAGAAAGTCTGATAGTAAGGAAGGTTATAATTACAACTGTAGTTAGGCTCGCGTTCAAATCCATCTACCAATAAGCCCCACCATTTGTCACGTTCTCCAAAATTTACAGGGCCATCCATGGCTTCCATACCTTTCTCCTCAAGCCATTCTTTACACGCGTCCATCAACAAAAAGGCTGCTTCCTTGTCGTCAATGCACTCAAAGAAACCCATCCCGCCAGTAGGCTGATCGTTGTCTTTATTTACCGTTTTCTTATTTATGAATGCCGCTACACGACCAATAGGCTCACCATCATTGGTATATAGCATCCACCTGATACATTCTCCATTTCTGAATGTCTTATTCTTTTTAGGATCAAAAACGGCCTCAATATCTTTATCCAAAGGGCGAATCCAATTGGGTTCGTCTTTGTATATCTTTACTGGCAGTTTAAGAAAGTCCTTTTGATGTTTTTTGGTAGATACTTCAACGATTTTCATGTTGCAATTATAAGCTTTCTAAGGCTTATTTGCTCATATTGAGAAACGCTTCTTTGCTATTAGGTATGGTAAGCTTAAATGTAGTACCAACTGATGGCTGGCTTTTCACGGTCACTTTACCCCCAAGTTTTTCGACTGCATTTTTTACAATATAAAGCCCTATTCCTGAGCCTTCGGAGTATTCTGTAGCTCTAAAAAACATTTCAAAAACCTTTGGTAGGGTATCTTTTTCTATGCCAATACCATTGTCTTCTAAAATAATTGTGGCTCTGGCATCTGTTACTTTTATATCAATTTTTACAAATGGATTGTCAATCTCTGTATTTAGATACTTTATGGCATTTGAGATGAGGTTTCTAAAAATCTCATTGATTCTCCACCGATCGCTATAAAAAACTCTTTCATCAATGTTTATCTCTTTTCGTATGAGAGAGGCTTTAGGCAAGTAGCTAAGGTCTTCAAAACAACTTTCAACTACAGACTTAAAATCAATTGGCTCTACAGACAGTGCCAACTTAAGATTTTTGGAATGACTTAATACATCATTAATGAAGTTGTCTAACTGCTGAACTCTGCTCTCTATTATGGTGATATACTCTCTGATGTCATCTTCATTTTGCTCATGATTTGCCAGATGAACAAGACCAAGTATTGATGATAATGGTGCTCTAAGGTCGTGAGACACTTTATAAACGAAATTATCTAATTCGTTATTTCTTATTTGAAGCTCATGCTCGGCACGCTTTCTATCTGTGATATCAACATAGATTCCGTAGATTCCGATAGTTTCATTATCAAGGCTTACAGGTACCCCATAAATGAGCACCGGAATCTCCACTCCAGACTTATTTACCCGATATGACTCAAGCATGCCCACTTTACCACTGGTGGTGAGCATGTTTATATCCATCGCCTCTTTACCGAGTTCTTTGGGCACAATTATATCATTAAGCCTATTTCCAACTATTTCTCTTTTAGAAAAGCCAAAAATATTCTCAAATCCTTTATTCATCTGAAGCACTTTATGCTTTTCATCGAGCATAACAATGCCTAGAGGTGAGTTCTCAAAGAGCTGTGTAAAGAGCTGCTCATTACGTTTAATGAGAAGCTCAGAATTTTTGATGTCATTTATATCCAGATAGGTACCAGCAGCTTTTGTGACATTGCCTTTAGCATCGCGTTGCACGGCTCTTCCTTTGTCCAAGATCCACCGATAGTCTCCTTTTTTCGTAAGGAACCTATATTCGGCTTCAAAAAACTCTGTTTCTCCGGCAAGGTGTTGGTTAAACTTGCGATAAACTCCAGACAAATCTTCAGGGTGGATTCGCTTGGCCCAATCTTCAAACTTTTTTTCCAGCTCACTTGGGTTATAACCAAAGTTCTTTGACCACGCCTGATTAAATATGGTCTTTCTTTTTTTAGTGTCCCACTCCCAAATGCCTATTTCAGCGCCTTGTAAGGCAAGTTGTAGCCGCTCCTCAGTAATTTTATACTGGGCCTCAACTTGTTTTTTATCTGTAATATCTAATAATAGACCATACCTTACCAGATGTCCTTTTTTAGTTTTAGCAGGACTAGATTTACCTTCAATCCATTTAACCTCGCCATCTACAACGATTCTCCCTTCCCAATGCCATCCTTTAAAATCTTTGTCACTTTCTTGCGAGGAGTCTATAAAGCTTTGTAAGTCTTCTGGGTGTATTTTTTTGAGCAATAGGTCACTATCTGACACCACCTCTTCAGGAGTAACACCAAACATCTCCTCACATCCCTCACTGATATACTTAAATTTGGAATTGCCGTTTTTTACTAAATACTCATAAATCACACCCGGTAGGCCGATGGTGAGCATTTGAAATTTCAAATGAGTATCAGTAAGAATTTGCTCGGCTTTTTTATGATAGGTTACGTCCGTAAGCACAAGTACTACTTCGTCAATTTCATTTTGAGCATCTTTGATAGGGAAGATGTGCCCTTTTACATACCGCTGATCACCAAGACCCAGGTGCTTTATTGAGTGTGTTTTTGCAGGTGTGTAAGGTACTGGTGGTATTTCGCAAGACTCACCCGCGAAAGCCTTTTGAATGAACGGCATAATACCCAATTCTACCAGCTGCTCATCTTGCAAGATATTGTAATCTCTAATCGCCAACTCTCCGGTGCCACTTTCTGCACCCCAGATAGCTCCATAAGCTTTATTGAAATACCTTGGCCTGCCGCAAGGATTATATATGGCTGTAGCAATGGGTGACTTTTCAATTAGAGGTTTAAAGCGACTTTCGGCTGTTTTCAAAAGCTCTTGCTTAACCTCTCTAAATATGGCGATCAATACCGGCTCGGCTCCCCTTACTAATGTAAAGCTTGGTTTAAAGTACTTGCGGCTATTTTCGGGGTGAATTGCGATTACATGTTCGCATACGGTTGATTTACCTGCAAGAGCTCGTTTAATACATTTCTGAATCGGCTCAAGTGAAGTGTCAGCTATAACATCTTGCAGATCACGAGCAATGGCCAGAGAGGCCTCAATACCCGTAGTTTTAATCATCTGAGCATTCCAATCAAGGACTTTCTGATTAGCATCAAAAATACAAATAGCTTCAGCGCTATTGGCCACAAAGTCGCTCAAAACATAGCGATCAACGCCTAAATCATCCATGATTGATCAAAAAAAATTTTTAGCAAACTCCCGAAGATAAGCTATTAACAGTTAGTTTCAAGGGAATA
>NZ_SMMD01000600.1 GCF_009711475.1 Fulvivirga aurantia | reverse complement strand
TTTTAACTCTCTCCTTCATTCTTTTTTCATCAATAGCTATTTGTCAAACAACAGTAGGTCTACGAGGCGGGCTCAATTTAGCTAATTTGTATTCTACAGATGGTGAAACATCAGCATCAGGTGATCTAATGACTGCATTTCACGGAGGCATCTATATTGAAAATAAGCAGTCTATGGAGTATGCATTGCAATATGAATTCATTTTATCTCAGCAAGGCACAAGCTTTGATGTGGGATCAAGAGAGATTAAACAGCAATTGTATTATTTAAACATTCCATTTTTGTTTAAATATTTACCAAACAAACTAGTAGGTCTTTATGCCGGACCACAGCTTGGTATTTTGGTGGCAACCAATAAAATCGATGGTCAAGACTTCAAAGAAGCTATGAAGCCAATAGATTTTGCTGCTGTATTCGGTCTAGAATTTGACCTTAAACAAATTAAAATAGGCGGTAGATATAACCTTGGATTATCCAACATCGATGACACTGAATTTGCAGATACATATGATATCAGAACAAATAACAGGGTAACTCAAATTTACTTAGCTGTACCGTTTAATAATTGATCAAACTAACTCGTATAACATTCCCTTGAGCAGTGGTAGCAGCCATTGGCTTGAGGGAATTTTTCTTTTGCCGCAGATAGCGCTGCATAACAATTGTTAAAGTTTCCCAGCTCTATTCTATTCTCCTTATCAGGCAACCAACTACAGCCGATTTTGTGTACCTCGTGGTCGCCATTATTTTGCTCGTTTTTGTTGATGTAGTAAATAGCCATTGGTTTGCGATTTGGTTCAATAAACCAACAGGCCTATTTTAGGGATTGTTTACATCAATCGCTCTGTCCACTCTCTTAACCTGTTAGAAAAGCCCCATTCGTTATCAAACCACAGCATCAACTTGGCATGCCCATTCATAATGTGACTAAAACCACTGTCAATAATCAAAGAATGACTGTCGTGCAATACATCTGAAGAAACGATCGGGTCTGCAGTAATATCCATAATGCCGTTAAGATCGGTATCCGCGACCTGTTTGAGATGCTCCATGAGTTCTTCAGAACTGGCTGGCGGATTATCTAAAGTCATAGTAAGATCTGTAAGTACGCCACAAGGTATCGGCACCCTTGATGTAATGGACTTGATCTTATCTTTCATGACTGGAAAAAGCCTTTCCAGACTTAAATCAAGGTTTATATCTAAAGGAATAATGTTATCTGCCGATGCTCTGCTTCGTCTTATCTCAGGGTAGTAAGAGTCGAGAATATTCTGACGAGCCGAATATGCGTGAATCACATTGAGATAGATCGATTGAGGCTTAAAGTCAGCTAAGGCCTTAACCAATGGTGCGGTGCCATTTACGGTGCAGCTGCCAATAGAAAAAACCTCTTCGTTCTTATAATCGCTGTGATTTACTCCTAAAATATAAAGCGGGACGTGCTCACCCCCGGTGGTAGTAAGTATAGCTTTTTTAGCACCTGCTGCTATATGACCTTGCAGGCTCTCCTTCTTGGTAAAAACTCCGGTAGATTCTACAGCAATGCTTACTTCTGACTCCGCCCAGGGAATCTCTTTGGGTTCAGATTTATCGTAGACCAGTATTTCATGATCATCAACCGATATTCCTCGTTCTGTAGACTGTATTTTGACTGGAAATTTGCCCCTCACTGTATCGAATTGCAATAGGTAGATCAAATGCTCTTTTGGCATTATATCATTTATTGCTGCAAGGCTTTTTAGCTTACCGTTTTGGTGTAAAACTCTAAAGAAGGTGCGACCAATTCGGCCCATTCCATTGATTCCAATCATACCATTTCTCATTGTCCGCGGCAAATATCGGCAAACACAATGAGAATGTGGTCACACATCAAAAGTCACTGACTGGCTCGTTTGCAAAAGATGAGCCATGTGGGGTAAACGAAGCTCTCATCAACACTCACCCACTCACCACGCCAGTTATAACCTTGCTCAGAAATGTCTGTAAAAGTAAGTCTGTAATAACCATCGGTGCCGTTGGGTGCTTTTTGAGGTCTGTATAAAACTATATCATTTTCCTTTTTACCACCCTCCCACACACTTGGCAAGGGACTGGCTACAGAGGAGCTGTAAAAAGTAACATACCACTTAGCACTATCTGCATTATACTGCCTGATACTACTCGTATGTAGTCCGTCATATTTCAGTGTCTCGTCCTGTACAGCCATTCCATTCATAAAATACTTAAACCTCCATATCATGTCTACGCTGTCTTTTTTCCATTCTCCCTGAGCATTTCGAGTCAGCGATTTACAATCACACTCACCGATTAAAGCGGAAAAATCTGCGGTCTCAGACGGTGCTTTTGGATTTAACCTACCAAAAGGGTATGTCTCAGACGGCTCGTATTCAAAATCTGATGTGTTAAACTGACTCACTGCCATTTGGTAACTTAAAAGACATAGAATCACAATACTTAAAGTTTTATACCGCATACCTACTTTTTTACTGTTCAATATAGTGTAATTAAATGAGTATGCTCTACCGCCATTTGGGGGAGGTATTTGATGGCCACCCTGTCTTCTTTAATATCCAGTTTCTTATATTTATGATCGCTGTCAGACATCTGAAAATTTATCATCAATGAGGTTATCACTTGTAGCACTTCTAATTTGCATCGCACCCCACGTTATCGCACAAGAGTTTGTTTTTAATTTACCACAACTAGAAAGCTGGTATGAGGTGGCAGAAGGAGATACTCTTTCTTATCAATTTGAGATAATAAATCGTGACACGGTAGATTTTCAATACAGGCTTTCTCACGATACCAATATTACATTTGACTCTACAGGTTATTTTCGATGGATCCCTGATTATGATATGGTTAGTCGGGTTGAGGAAAGCACACAAATAAGTGTGCTATTGGAAGCTTTTAACCAAGACCATAAAATCAGTAAAGAATTACAGTTTACCGTTTTGCATAAGAACAGGCCTCCAATTATCGAAAGCCTGCCTGTTTTTTATGTAAAGCAATACACAACCAACGAGTTTAATCTAAATCAACTTGATCAGATCAAAGACCCTGATGAGGACCCTATTGTATTTAAAGAAATACCGGGTTCTATGCCTCAGGGAGCAAGTTTATCTGCACTGGGCACCTTCAAGTGGCAGCCATCACGATTACAGTTTAGACAGCTAAGCAAGGCGTCTATCTCTGTAGAGTTTATTGTGCAGGACCAACCTGAGAAAACTGAAACAAAGGGTTCATTTGAAATAGCGCCTACGCAACTAGATCTTCCGCCTGAAATATTGATCGTGCCTTCAGATTCTATAATTAGTGGTTCTGAAGATGATGTGATTAACCTCAGCTTATACATTACCGATCCTAATGGTGATGATAACATCATGGATGTTGGTTTTGTAAGTAACAATGCTGAGATTCCTAAAGAAGCACTAATCAAAAATACTGACACACAGTGGGAGTTTAAATGGACGCCTGGATATGATTTTCTTGATGAAACAGGAAAAACAGATACGATTGCTCTTACTTTCTTTGCGATTGACAAAACCAGAAAGGAGAATGACAAAACTGTTTTCTTAAGTATAAAAGACGCAGAAAATATTGAGAAAAAGGATGAGCGCCTGTTTGCCAAATACAGGCTCATCTTGCTAAGAACTATGAATCTGATTGACCAACTAGACGAAAATCAGAAAAAGCTGAACAAGCAGTTGAAGAAAGCCAAAAAAGGAAAAAAGAACAGGGCCATCGTCAATGCCTCACTGGGTGCTGTAACAGGTGTTTCTCCGCTGTTCATCAAAGACGACTCCAAAGATTACGTCACAGGTATTGGAGGCACTGCTGTACTTACATTAGGTACTTTAGAAGCTACTGAAGTGATGGGTAGGTCTAAAGACGATATACTCGACAGGCTAAAAATTAATATCGACATCCGTAATAAACTGCAGGAAGAAGGTGATCGATTTGCCAGAAAGTACGCGCTAAAAACCAAGAGGAGAAACACGGAGTTTAATACTGATATAGACAAGCTCAAGCTTGAGCTCAACAATAAGAAGCTAATCCTTCTGGAGCTACCGGCCGACTGGGAAAATAGTAGAAACCCAACGGATAAAAATTTAAGAAAAACTTTCCCTGATTTTAACAATGAAGGCTTTGAAGAGTAATTATTTCCTGACCATAATTTGCCTGGTCATATTTACATCGTTGGCAAATAGCCAGCAAAAGAAGGTTTGCATTACAATTGATGACCTACCATTTGTAAGCTATCGCAGTTTTAATATCGACTTTGTAAAACAGCAAACCGATAGCCTCATAAAGACTTTGGTAAAGTATGATGTCCCTGCGATTGGCTATGTAAATGAATCGAAATTATATGAAAGCCAGAAATTAGATTCGGGAAGAGTAGCCTTACTAGAAATGTGGCTCTCAAATGGCTTGGAGTTGGGTAACCATACTTTTAGCCATCCCAACTACCACCTAACAAGTTACGAGCAGTTTACACAAGATATATTG
>NZ_SMMD01000922.1 GCF_009711475.1 Fulvivirga aurantia | reverse complement strand
TCAAGAGCTTTTTTATTTTTCAGACTTTTTCCCAGCCATCCTTCTAAACATTCGTTTTTCGAAAGCCCAGAAAAACTTAAACTGACCAAACAATAAGCCATAAATAAGCAACACTACATTGTAAACAGGAAGAATCAGCAGGTAGTACAAAACAGAAAAGACCCAGGTTCTTTCCTCCTCAGCAATAATAAGATCAAGAATTGGTTCTTTTAAGAACATTATGGTAAAACCAGTGCAGGCAAATACAATTAGAATGATCACTACCTGCCAACTGCTCACCTGCCAACGCTCCTCAAGCTTCTTAAACCATTTCATTAGACTCAAAATTTTAAGTTTAGATCAAAAAGTAAAACTAACGATTATACAACTACAACTTCGATTATAAATCAACATTGGTTCCAATAAGTTCGATTTACGTTAAGTTTGACCAATAACTTTTTTAGATCGTCTCATTGATTAATTTTACTTAAATTAACAGAGCAGAATAATCGATTAAGTATGTTTTCAACCATCTTTATGCTCGGAACCTCAGAAAGGTTCAGCGATGAGCTCAATAGCAAAATAAAAATTACCAATCAGATTGCAGTACTTATAGCTCTGGCTGTGGCGCTGCCATTTACAATTACTTCTCTAATACATTTTAAGGAGCTATTTTCCATACCGCTTGTTGGAATATTCGTCTGTGCTATTATTCTGGTTTTAAATAGAGTTCGAGCTATTCACGCCTCTCGGGTGATGATATCGCTATTACCTATTTTTCTGGCTACCCTGTATAACGCCTACCTTACTCCTGAAGGTGCTACCTCCGTAGTAGCAATTATCCTGTTGCAATTAAGTTTTTCAGCCATACCTTTTCTAGTTTTTGACCTGAGAGAGAAAAAATATCTTTTCCCCTGCGCAGCAATTAGTTTATTTATAATCGTTGTCGGTCAGGATTTCCTCAATAGTTATTTAGAGTTGCCACTAGAGACATCTGTAATCACTTCTGGCTACCTGCATTATGTGGCTTCATTTATAGCTGTGATTGCTTTATACGCCATCATTTATGTATTGGCCAGTAATAACTTGAAATCTCAGGAGGAGAGTAAAATGCTCGTTGCTCAGATGAATGAAAATAATTCCTCTCTCAAAGATTCCGAAGATGAGTTAAAACGCAAAATTGAAGAAATTGAAAAAGCTCAAAAAGAAGAGCAAAAAAGAAACTGGATCACAGAAGGTATCGCACAGTTTAACAACTTGCTAAGAAGTAACAAACAAACTGACGAGCTCTTTAATCAAATCGTATTTGATGTAACTAAATACATAAAAGCAAACCAGTGTTGGCTCTTTTTAGTATCTGACGATGATTCTTCAAATACTAAACTAGAGCTTAGAGCTTGCTATGCTTACGACAGACACAAATATCTGGAAAAGACGGTAGAACCTGGACAAGGACTACTAGGGCAGTCTTATTTGGAGCAAGAGCACGTTTATATCGAAGAAGTACCTGATGACTACGTAAATATAACTTCAGGATTAGGAAAAGCCCTACCAAGGTCAGTGCTCATCATGCCACTCATAGTAAATAAGAAAGTAGAAGGTCTGTTTGAAATTGCCTCCTTTAATAAAATGGGAGAGCACGAAATAAATTTTGTGAGAGAATTGGGAGAAGCCATGGCCTCTTTTATAAGTGTAAATAAGATCAACGAAAAGACTAAAACCCTACTGGAGCAAACACAACAGCAAACAGAAGAGATGCGTGCTCAGGAGGAGGAGATGCGCCAAAATATGGAAGAACTTGCTGCTACACAGGAAGAAATGCAGCGCAAGGAGCAAGAGTATATCAATCGTATAAATGAACTCGAGCAAGAAGTAAATAGCTTGTCAGAAAAAGAGCTACAGAAATAATGGTCTAGCTAAACATGCGCCAGATGTCATCATTCGGCACTGGCGCTGTAATATTAATAGGCTCTTTTTTAACCGGATGCTCAAACTGAATATTTCTTGAATGCAAGTGAATACTTGCGTCTTTATTCGCACTTTCAAAACCATACTTAAGATCACCCACGATAGGGCAACCGATCTTAGCCAGCTGCACTCTTATTTGATGAGGTCTACCCGTAATTGGTTTCACTTCTAGCAAATAGTGATTTCCAACTCTGGCAATCAACTTGTAGCTTAATTTGGCTTGCTGTGTCCCAGATGACTTCTTATTAAAAGCTGTGGTTTTATTTATTTTGGTGTTCTTTTTTAACCAATGAACAAGCTCATCTGTAACCTGGGGAGGCTTATTACTTACTACAGCCCAATACGTTTTTTCAACTTCACGCTCTTTAAATAACTTATTCATTCTCTCCAGACCTTTAGAAGTTCTGGCAAGAACAACCACACCACTCACAGGCCTATCAATCCGGTGTACTACACCTAAGAAAACATCACCAGGCTTGTTATATTTTTCTTTGATGTAAGCTTTGGCTTCTTCGGCCAAAGTCTGGTCTCCGGTCTTATCGCCCTGCACCAACAAACCTGCGGGTTTATTGACGATAAGGAGGTGATTATCTTCGTAAAGTGATTTAAATGATAGTTTCATTATTCCATGTTGAGTTGAATGATAAAATCTTGCTTCTCTTCTAAACAAAATTTTAGGTTGTCATAGCTATCAAAGTAATTTAAGCTTTCTTCTCTAGATAATAAACTAGTCTGTTCCAGCCTTAAATATGCTCTCAAACTACTCCAATGCCAGGTATCTGCAGTTTCGACAAATTTATGTTTGACTGCATTTAAATTTGCATATAAAAATGTCTCTTGAAATTGAACATCTGTTTCTATGAGTTTACGTTTAAAACTCTTTTCAAATAAGCTTCCTCGCCTTCCATAAGCTTTATTAAAGGCTTTGGAATAGCTATTAAAAAAATTACTGAATGTCTTATTAACTTTTTTTGAAAAATGAGTTTTCAAGTCTTGTAGACCTTCCAGGTTTTGAAAACCTGGAAGGTTTAACAGTTCTTTTTCACTTTTAATTTTTAGCAAAAAATGAAAATGATTGGGAAGAAGACAAAAAGCATAAAGGTTGACATATGGAAAAACGATTTTTTCAAATTGATCTAAAAAGTAGACATAATTACCATCTTCTTTGAAAAGGTTCTCAAAGCCATTTGCATGATTATAAACATGATAAATCTGACCGGGCTCCATGTAAACGTCAACTAAAGATTGACTTTAAAATGACTTAAAACTCCGATGTAAAATGGAACTCAATCTCCGGGAAATTATCTTGAACCATACTTAACCAAGCTTTAGACTCTGCCATAAAGACCAGTTTACCATCTTTATCTTTGGCAATATGTCTGAATTTTGAATCAATAAATTCATTAAGCTTCTTCTTATCGGTGCTGTGAATCCAGCAGGCCTTGTATAAATTCATAGGCATGAAATCACATGACGCGTTATACTCATTTTTCAGTCTATGCTGTATAACTTCAAATTGAAGTGCTCCTACAGTGCCAACCACTTTTCTGGCTCCTAATTCGTATGAAAACAACTGGGCCACACCTTCTTCCATCAACTGGTTAAGGCCTTTTTCAAGCTGCTTGGTTTTCATAGCATCTTTATTAATTACTTCTTTAAATATCTCAGGTGAGAAACTTGGTATACCCTTATACATACCTTTCTCTCCTTCAGATAAAGTATCACCAATCTTTAGGTTACCTGTATCGTAAAGTCCTACGATATCGCCCGGCCAGGCTTCGTCTACCAGCTCTTTTTCCTGAGCCATAAACATGGTAGTATTAGAAAAACGGATTTTTTTATTATCTCTCACATGGAAATAGTTTTTCCCACGCTCAAATTTGCCAGCACAAATTCTGGCAAAGGCAATCCTGTTTCTGTGGTTAGGATCCATGTTGGCATGAATCTTAAAAATAAAGCCGCTAAACTTGTTTTCATCCGGTTTTACTAGACGCTCCTCAGTTTCTCTAGGTAATGGTTCCGGGGCAAAATCAATAAAAGAATCTAAGAGCTCTTTTACACCAAAATTGTTTACCGCGCTTCCAAAAAACACAGGTGCCACTTTTCCAGCCCGGTATTCTTCCACATCAAATTTAGAATATACCCCTTCTATAAGCTCTACGTCCTCTCGCAGCTGGTTAGCATCATTTTCACCAACCTCTGTATCTAATTGAGGATCAGAAAGATCGGTAATATTTAAACCCTCACCGTCTAATTTAGATTTACTTCCTTTAAATAAGTGTAAGCTATTATTTACAAGGCTATATACACCCTTGAAGGTTTTACCCATACTAATTGGCCAAGAAAGCGGACGCACTTTGATTCTTAACTTCTCTTCTATTTCGTCAAGTAAGTCGTAAGGATCTCTACCTTCACGGTCAAGTTTGTTGATAAAGCAAATTACAGGAGTATTTCGCATTCTACAGACTTCCATAAGCTTCTCAGTCTGCATCTCCACCCCTTTCACGCAATCAATCACCATAATAACACTGTCAACCGCTGTAAGCGTACGATAGGTATCTTCTGCAAAATCCTGGTGACCAGGCGTATCGAGAATATTGATTTTCTTGTCTTTATAATTAAAACCCATTACGGAAGTAGCCACTGAGATACCTCTTTGTTTCTCAATCTCCATCCAGTCTGATCGGGCGTGCATTTTTATTTTGTTTGACTTTACCGCACCAGCAGACTGTATTGCACCACCAAATAAGAGTAGTTTTTCTGTCAGGGTAGTTTTACCTGCATCCGGGTGACTAATAATTCCAAACGTCCTTCTTTTCGCGATTTCTTCTTTTAATGCCATAGCTTATCAATAAGGCTGCAAAGATAACTCTATAACTCGTAAGTAATAAGTTTTTAGATGTAAGTATTAAGTGCTGGTTGCGTAGGTGCTAGCTCGCTGGTTACTAGTGGCTAGATTATGGTCTCTGGTCTCTGGTTAAATGGATGCTAGGCTCTGGTGGATGGATGTTAGTTAATGGTTACTGGGTTCTGGTAGCTGGTTAGCTCACTACTGCCCTATCGTCTATACAAAGTTGTATTACTAGTTATTAGCACTCTTATGACTTCGGACTTATTTCTTACCTCCAAGCTCTGACATTCTGTCACTTTTAAAGCTTTGGCATGCCCATTGATAACTTATAGACAAAACAGAAATTTCAAACGAACATTAAATAATAGGAATTTAAATAATCATGGGAAAAATTATCGGAATTGACTTAGGTACTACCAACTCATGTGTTTCCGTAATGGAAGGTAATGAGCCTGTAGTAATTCCTAACAGCGAAGGACGAAGAACTACCCCCTCTATAGTTGCATTTTTAGAGGAAGGCAAAGGAGAGCGTAAAGTTGGGGATCCTGCTAAAAGACAAGCTATTACCAACCCGCAAAATACCATAAGCTCTGTAAAAAGATTTATGGGTAAGAAATACAGCGAAGTTGGAGAAGAATTAAAAACTGTTTCTTACCACCTTGAGAAGGGAAATAATGACACAGTAAGAGTAAAAATAGGTGACAGAAATTACACACCACAAGAAATCTCTGCAATGATACTTCAGAAAATGAAGTCTACTGCAGAAGATTACCTGGGTACAGAAGTAAAAGAAGCTGTAATTACTGTGCCAGCATATTTTAACGATGCTGAGAGACATGCTACTAAAGAGGCCGGACAAATTGCTGGTCTTGAAGTAAAGAGAATTATCAATGAGCCTACTGCCGCTGCATTGGCATATGGTCTTGATAAGAAAGACAAAGACATGACTATCGCAGTGTATGACCTTGGTGGTGGTACATTCGATATCTCTATATTAGAATTAGGTGACGGTGTATTTGAAGTAAAATCTACCAATGGTGATGTACACTTAGGTGGTGATGACTTCGACCAGGTAATTATCAACTGGTTAGCTGATGAGTTTAAGAATGATGAAGGCGTAGATCTTAAGAAAGATCCAATGGCACTTCAGAGATTAAAAGAAGCTGCTGAGAAAGCAAAAATTGAACTTTCTAGCTCTACTGAGACTGAGATCAACTTGCCATACATTATGCCTGTTGATGGTGTACCAAAGCACTTAGTAAAAAAATTGACCAGATCTAAGTTTGAGCAATTAGCAGATAGCTTAGTAAAAAGATCAATGGATCCTTGTAAAAAGGCATTGTCTGACGCTGGGATAAGCGCTTCTGAAGTAGATGAAGTAATCTTAGTAGGTGGTTCTACAAGAATCCCTAAAATTCAGGAAGAAGTAGAGAAATTCTTCGGCAAGAAGCCTTCTAAAGGTGTGAACCCAGATGAGGTTGTTGCTATTGGTGCTGCAATCCAGGGTGGTGTACTTACTGGTGAGGTTAAAGACGTACTACTACTAGACGTAACTCCACTTTCTTTAGGTATTGAAACAATGGGCGGTGTATTTACTAAGCTTATTGAGTCTAATACGACTATACCAACAAAGAAATCTGAGGTGTTCTCTACTGCTGCTGACAATCAGCCTTCTGTAGAAATACACGTACTGCAAGGTGAGCGCCCAATGGCAAAAGATAACAGAACGATTGGTAGATTCCACTTAGATGGTATTCCGCCAGCGCCACGTGGTGTGCCTCAGGTAGAGGTTACGTTTGATATCGATGCCAACGGTATTATGAATGTGTCTGCTAAAGATAAGGGCACAGGTAAAGAGCAAAAAATCAGAATCGAGGCTTCTTCTGGACTTACAGATGAGGAAATCGAGAAAATGAAGCAGGAAGCTGAAGCTAATGCTGAGTCTGATAAGCAAGCTAAGGAGAAAGTTGAGAAAGTAAATGCAGCTGACTCAATGATCTTCCAAACTGAAAAGCAGCTGAAAGAATATGGCGATAAGTTATCTGATGATAACAAGACGAAGATCAACAATGCACTTGAGGAGCTTAAGAAAGCACATCAGTCACAAGATCTTGCCGCTATAGACGCAGCGCTCGAAGGTATGAATAAAGCTTGGGAAGGTGCTGCACAAGAGATGTATGCAGCTACAGGCGGACAGCCAGGTGCTGAAGGTGCAGCTGGAGCAGCTGGTGGTGAGCAACCACAAGGCGATGCTTCTGGATCTGACTCTGATGCTCAGGATGTTGAATTCGAGGAAGTAGACGACTCTAAGAAGTAGTCTGCGGATTTAATATAGATCAATAAAAAGGGACCTTTTGGTCCCTTTTTTCATTTAGCTAGCCACACATTAAATAATATTATAGTGGCAAATACACCACTTAAATTGTAGTGATTTTCCACACCATAATTGGCAAAAATACCTCTCAATACCACTTATCGCCAGTTTTAACACTTCATCGATGATTGCGATGTGATTTATTTTTGGTTCGGTTTTTGGATAATCATTTATCAGATAAACAATGTGAAAACAGAAACTAATTACACATAAACATAGATGGCCATCGACCATGGCAAAAAAGCCCCACCTGGGGCTTTTTTTGATTTAACAATGTGGTAACTTCGCAGCAAATTAGTGAAGTTATGATTATCTATAAATTTGGAGGAACATCTGTAGGCAAGCCAGAGCGTATGCATGCCATTGCCAACTTAATTCAGGCTGATCCTTCGTCTAAAATTGTTGTGCTTTCAGCCCTTTCAGGCACTACTAATTCTTTGGTTGCCATTGGCGATCAACTTATTGCAAACAACAAAGACGCTGCTGATTTACTTATTAAAAGCTTAAAAAATCACTATGCCGAATTTATAGATGCACTTTACAAGACCGATGCTAAAAAAGATGAGGCCTCAACAATAATTGAGAAATACTTTAAAGAGATAGAGGCACTGGCACTCATTCCTGATTTTAATCATGGAAATAACAAAACGTTGGTGGCTTATGGAGAAATTCTATCAACCAACTTATTTACACTATACCTTCAAGAGTTAGAGGTAAAAGCTACACTACTCGATGCATTGGATTTTATGCGTTTAAATGAGGAGGGTGAACCTGACATGGAAAGTATTTCTGCCAATCTCAAGCCGCTTACAGCAGGTGGTGGCACCTATATAACACAAGGTTTTATTTGCCGAAATCACACGGGCCAAACCGACAATTTAAAAAGAGGTGGAAGCGATTACAGTGCCTCTTTAATAGGCGCTGCAATTGATGCAGATGAAGTTCAAATCTGGACAGACATTGACGGGATGCATAACAATGACCCAAGAGTGGTCGACAACACACGCCCGATAGCTCACCTCACCTTTGATGAAGCTGCGGAGCTCGCATACTTTGGCGCAAAAATTCTTCACCCGTCTTCTATTTTACCGGCTCAAACCAAGAGTATTCCTGTTAAACTAAAGAATACCATGGCACCCGAAGCAGAAGGTACTACCATAAGTATCGAAGGTACAGAGGGTGATATAAAAGCAATAGCGGCTAAGGATGGAATTACAGCTATAAAGATCAAATCAACCAGAATGCTTCTTGCTCACGGTTTCTTACGAAGAGTGTTTGAAGTATTTGAGAAATATAAAACATCGATCGATATGATTACCACAAGTGAGGTAGCTGTATCTGTGACTATCGATAATGATCAAAATCTATCGCAAATAAGAAAGGAGCTCGAGCAATTTGGTACCGTAGCGATAGATAGAAATCAAACGATCGTCTGCATTGTCGGTAGTATGGTTTCAGAAAAGAAAGGGCTTGTAAAATTGATCTTCAACGCACTTTCTGACGTACCCGTACGCATGGTATCATATGGAGGAAGTAGAAATAATATTTCATTGCTGATAAGCTCAGAAGATAAAACAAAGGCTCTTGTAAATCTTCACGAAGGACTTTTTAAATAAGCGACTGCTATTTTCTCACCAATATTTTTTTATTGATAGAACGGCCCTTACTGTTGAGTGAAAGTATATAAACGCCATTTCTCAAACTACTACAATCTACTTCGAATGTATTAGTTCCCAGATTTGTCCTTATGAGTTGGTCTCGTTGTACTTTACCAAATTGATCTATCAGTTTTACATTGAGAGGATCACTGTTATCATTATTCAGTCGTACATTCAAATTAGTTTTTGTAGGTACCGGATACACATTTAAGACCTCAAAATTGGAGGACTTCTGTGTTATTTTTTTAATAGCTGAATATTCAAAGGAGCCATCCAAATCAACCATCTTCAATCTATAGAAGTGATTGCCGTAGTCAATATCCATATGTTTGAAGGAATATTTGAGCATTTCCACACTATTCCCTGCAGCCTTTTTTCTCCCTATAGTTTCAAAATTTTCACCATCTGAAGAGTGCTCGATGTTGATGTAATCTGTATTTTCTTCAGAGGCAGAATACCAGATCACATGTGCGTCATTATCAACAAGCTTAACATCAAACTCAACCAATGTAAGTGGTAGAGCCGGTGGTGGATCGCCAGGATCTCCTGCTCCAAAACCTGAAAAGCCTGTTGTAAAACTGGAAGTGATCGCATATCCCTCACCAATATTTGATGGGATACTGGAGTAACTCAATTCAGGATCGAAATCACCAATTGAAGTAGCATTTACCGATGAAATTGGTGTGTTAACCTTGGCAAGTTTGAGATCATTAAGAGTTTTACCAGTCGCTGCCATCCAATTATCAACCTCATTTTTGGAGTAATATAATGTGATGTTATAGCTACCATTGACATTATTATGAGAAGGATTGATCATCACGGTTTTTTCCATAAGATATTCCGAGGGGTCACCACTCCAGAATTCTGCTACTCCCGTACCGGCCCTATCAATAGTAACTGTAGTACACCCATAGTCATGTGCAGATGTATTTTGTACTTTGGCGAGCACATCCCCTGTTAATTTATCATGAAATAAAACAGTCTCATAAGGCCCCAGATGCTCCAGAGCACTGGAATTTATCGTTGACGCGATGGTAGTTGTTCCAATTCCGCTCAATTGTATGTCATCAACTGCAAAGGCTGGGAAGCCCCCAACCGAGCCATCGTTCTCCCAATAGAAAGCGATGTGAAATGATTTATCCTCCAATATTGCCGGTAAATTGGTGGTATAATTGGTTGCAGTGGTCACGCCCTGAAAATAGTCTCCAAAGGGCTCAAATGTCTTTCCGTCAAATGAGTACGCCAACCTGCCGTAATCGAAGTACACCTCATTAAGCAATTCGCCATTACATATATAATCAAACGAGAGGTTAAGATTGGTCAACTCAGAAGCATCGATTAAAGGTGAGATCAAAAAGGTTTTTGTATTATCATTTGGGTTGTAATTTGCTGAGCCTTCATTCTCACTAACATACGCACTGTAGGTGCCTGAAATATTATTTTTATCGCCAACTCTCCAAAGATTATTACTAGACACCTCCTCACCTACAAACCACTCAGAGGGTATTGTTCCACCTTCAAAATCTTCGGTCAGCAAAGTTATTTTTCCTGTCGCTGAAGGGTTATTTTCATTATCTAGTATTGTGAATGTGTAGCTTGTATTGCGCGGAGATTTGCTCGCATCTGTCGCTCCGGATATATCAAATCCTAAGACCACCGTTTCCGGATTTTCTATTGCTGCATCGTCATAAATTCGTAACGTAAACGATTTGTCTTCTGTTTTTCCATTCTCAAAAAGGAGCGTATTTGATTTTCCATTAGATGAAAAATCATTATTTGTAGTAAAAGCAAAATCAGCCCATTCTGCTGCAGTTGTTTCCGGAGTGAGGTTAAGCGTTACAGTGGCATCACCCACAGGTGGGTTGGCAATACCCATGGAGATATTATAATCTTTGTAGCTTCTACAGTCACCATCGGCA
This sequence comes from Fulvivirga aurantia, assembly GCF_009711475.1. Lineage (GTDB taxonomy): Bacteria > Bacteroidota > Bacteroidia > Cytophagales > Cyclobacteriaceae > Fulvivirga > Fulvivirga aurantia. The sequence continues at coordinate 7,367 of NZ_SMMD01000922.1, read as the reverse complement.
ATTTCTGCTTCACTTCTCTCTTCCTGAGTATTTTCCGGTTTAGTGAAAGCAATTTCAGGATCAGTTGTGGGTGGCACCTGAAAGCTGCTAGAGGAAAATAGGCCTCTACCATGAGTGGCTGCAATTATCTCATTGTCAGATTCCCTGAGCTGCAACATATCTGTACGTACATTTGGCATGCCTCCACTCGCTGGCCCCCAGTTGGTGTCTGAGCCTTTGAGGTTATTGGTAGTCCAAACGCCTAACTCAGTAGCTATTATGGCAGAAGAATTGTCTAATGGATGAAACAGCGCCCAGCGTACCGGCATATCGGGTAAATCTCCTTCTACCTCTCTCCAGCTTGATCCACCGTCTGTAGTTTCCCAAATACTGCTTACTCCATAGTTACTAAATGTCACAAGCATGTGATCATCATCACCAGTTTCTACCTCTATACAAGAGATATACCCATTGGCTGGAAAATCAGGACTCGTAATATCTATTGCTGTTGCACTTGTACCCGTATGTGCATTGTCTATTCTGTAGATTTTACCGCCAGTGATGCCATCGGAGATATTAGCTCCTGTACCCACAAAAATTCGGTTGGCTGTATTTGGTGAAACGGCTATGCTACTTATCTGGCCACCATCAAGGCTATTAATACTCACAAAAGTACCATTGCTTCCTGTTTGTGGATCACTCCAGCGTAGAAGCTCATCTCTGCCTGCCGCTGCATACATAATATTTCTTGCATTGTCATAACTGCTCGGATTAATAAAACGACCGGTTTGGTTTCCAAATTTAGCAGCTAGTCTAAAGGTTATTCCTCCATTTTTTGATCTGTAATATTGATTATAGACGTATTGTGTCCACTGGTAAGTCGGCTCGTCCTGGTCGATACTACAAAAAGCCCCGTCACCGCCTGAAACTTCAACCGTAGCATTTACGCCTTCGTTTTTAAAAAGTTGAGAACCATTATCTTGTGCTCCCGCTAAAAAATGATTTTTGCCTGCTTCTGGGTGTATGGCGGCCCCATAAAATTGTGTAACGTTATAGCCGTTATTTCTAGCTACTATGACAGGGTCACTTTCAGTAATATCGGCCGAGTAGTAAACTCCTCCGTCATTTCCCACAATCATTTCATTTACATTGTCAGGATTAAATAAAACCTGATGTTGATCTGCATGTACATACATATCGCAACCGCCCGTCCAATAAGAGACCAGGTTAAAATTGTTACCATTATCAGTACTCCGATATAAATCGATCCCCCCCAGTATCACAGTACTTTCATCGGTTGGGTGTACAGAAAGAATAAGGTTATACCACGCCTGTCCACGTGCAAAATCATCGGTGGTGTTGCCACACCCGGATTGGCTCTTATACCGCGGTACATTAAGAGTGGCCCAGTAGGGATCGCTTCTATCAGCAGAGTTTGACCTCACCATCCAATCTACATTTCCACCTAAAGCAGAAACGGCATAAACCACATTTGCATTAGATGGCGCACAAGCCAATTCCACTCGATTACCAGTGCCTGGGTTATAAGCAATGGTCCAATTCTGACCATCATCAGAATATAAAATATTGCCACCACCATTATAGTATCCGCCAGCTGCTCCGTTATAATCTTTTGTGGTACCAATATAAATGCGACCTGACGCACTAATTTCAATATCGGCCACAGCATATGTGTATGACTCACCGGCAACATTTGGTAAAACCTGAGTAAATGTGACTCCACCATCTGTAGAACGCCACAAACCACGATCTCCAGAGGCGGCATATTCGTAGTAGGAATAAGCATTCAGACTTTCCTGGGTCGCTACATAAAGCACGCTCACTCCATTTTCTTCTTTCACTAGTATATCATTTACATAATGAAAGCTATCATCCGTACTGTAGAAGCCGTTACCGGTTGTCATGTGTGTCCATGAAATACCACCATCAATACTTTTGTACATACCCTCGCCCCGGGTAGAACCAACCACATGACCCTCACCAGTACCTACATACATTACTTTAGGATCATTTGGGTCGTGAGCGAGAGCACTTATGGCTATGTTATTCCAATCTTCGCTAACAGATTGCCATTGGCTGGCATCGTTGGTAATATCGTTATTATACCACAAACCACCTGTCACACTACCTGCCCATACTTTTTTGTTATCGGGGTCATTTGGATCCCACATCATAGCCCGTGTTCTACCGCCAACATTGTTGGGTCCACGCTCTGTCCATGTAACACCTGCAATACGACTTTGAGAAGACTTGCTTTTTATAAGTTTGTTTTTGCGAATCTCCTGGGCCTGATTCAATCTTACCCGGGGGATGTAGCCAAGGGAAGGATCCTGCGTCATATCAAACTCATGACGCATGGCTAAATCGATACGGTCTTTTTTGCTTACTTTGTCAGGTTGCTGCACCATAGACACTTTGGTTGCAGAATGATTCTCAACCAAAGTAATCAGAAAGAAAGCAAGGACGAATATTGTCCCAACTCCTACAGCACAAGCTATTAACCTATTGATTTTCAACCTATTATTATTTAGCACTTTTTACTCTGGCTATAGTTAATTTGCCAGAATTATATATGTAGACAACCAGAAAAACAGGGATATCATTCCAATTTATCGGTAACTATTTGGCAAACTCCGAGCCAGTTGATTTCTAAATTTTGCAGACAGGTTGAACCTGCAATATTTCGATATAAATTAATTGCAGTATTTGCGAAATAGAGTAATCTTATTTGTAAAGTTAAAATAAAACTTTTATTTATTTTATTTATAATAAAATTGATGAGCGGTTTAGTAATGCTCCACGGCAAGAGCTGCTGTGGTAATTCATCAGTAGCTGTGTCTTATTATACCCAAATCAAAAAAAAGCCATGCTGAAATCATCAACATGGCTTAATAAGTAAAAGGCTATAATTATTTTATCAATATTCTTTGTTTCAATCTCCGACCCTCATTTTCAACAACTACAAAGTACACACCAGTGGTAAAATTACTGCAGTCAATACTTACCTGATTAGTGCCTATTTGGGTCTCATAATCTTTGCTGGCAACCACCACTCCCCAGGTGTTAATCAATAAAACGCAAGTGTTGCCTGCATTGTCACAAGAAAAATGAAGATTGGCATTTTCCTTCACAGGTATCGGATAAATGTTTATTATATCAAAATTTGACGATTTGTTGAAGACGCTTTCTACCCAGGAATACTCAAATGAAGCGTCCAGATCTACTGTTTTAAGGCGATAGTAATGCATACCATAAGCAACGTCTTTATGCAAAAACTGATAATCGATCTTTTTCTCACTATTACCAGCAGCTTTTACTTCGCCAATTTTCTCAAATTCTTCACCATCCCAGGAATGCTCAATTTCAATATAATCTGTATTGATCTCTGTCGCAGATGACCAATCGAGTATGACATCTTCCCCTTGATTATCTGCCGTGAAAGAAAGTAGCTGCAATGGCAGGGCTGGTGGTGGACTACCAGGGTCTCCTGCTCCAAAACCTGAAAACCCGGTAGTAAAACTAGAGGTAATGGCATACCCATCTCCAAATGTAGCCGGGTTATTAGCACTTCCCAATTCCGGGTTAAATTCTCCTGCAGATACTGAGTTTACATCAGATATAGCCGTGCTCACTTTGGCCAACTTAAGATTGCTCCACGGTTTACCTGTAGAGAGCATCCAGTTATTTACTTCCGCCTGAGAGTAGTACAATGTGATATTATAAGTACCGTTTATATTATTATTGCTCGGGTTTACATATACAGTTTTGTCCATCAAATACTCTGATGTGTTACTACTCCAGAATTCTGATGTTGTTGCTCCTGCACGGTCAATATCTATGCTGGTGCAACCGTAATCGTGACTTGATGTGTTTTCAATTTTAGCTAACAACTCTCCTGAAAGGTCATCATAGAACAATACTGTTTCATTTGGCCCCAGATATTGTTCGGTACCCTGATTGATCGTAGAAGCAATAGTTGTTGTAGCTTCGGCAATCAAACTCACATCATCAACAATTAATGCAGGGCTGTTCCCTACAGTAACATCGTTTGTCCAGTAAAATGCTAAATAGAACGTTTGACCATCTAGATTCGATGGTAGTGTTGTTGTATACGATGTCTTTGTGGTTACACCTTGAAATCTATCCGTGTTTAAAGGAACAAAACTTGATCCGTCAAATGAATAAGCTAATACACCATAATCATAACGAGTACCAGCCCAAATTTCTCCATTACAGATGTAATCAAAACTAAATGTCATATTGGATAAGCCTGTGGCATTAATTTGCGGAGTAATTAAGAAGGTTGCAGCATCGTCATTACCATTGTATTGAGTTGAAGTAGCACTTCTACTCACATAGGCACTGTGCGTACCACTGATTGCATTCTCAGTATCCACTCGCCAATCATTCACACTGGTAGTGGCTTCAGCAATCGACCAACCACCTGGTAAAACTCCACCCTCAAAATCTTCTGATATTAATACTGCATCACCAGCAAAGGTCGGATTTACATCATTGTCATTGATTGTGAAGGTATGGGTCGTTCTGGCTGCAGATTTTAAGGCATCGGTTGCCCCTGATATTGAATACTCAAATACGATATTCTCAGTATTTTCAATGGTGGCATCATCGTATACTCGAAGCGTAAATGATTGATTTGCTACTAACCCATTTGAGAATTGTAAGTTATTTGACTTAGATCCTGCTGTAAAATTACCATTGGTAGTAAAGACAAAGTCATCCCACTCAGTAGCAGAAGTTGAGGCTCCTAAACTTATAGTCACTGTTGCGTTTCCTGTAGGTGGGTTGGCTATTTGCATGTTTATAACATGATCTTTGTATGGTCGGCAATCACCTGAACCGGCTGCAGATTCTGAAACTTCATAAGACGATCCGCTTGTTGACACAAAAGAAATCTCAGGGTCTGTTGTTGGTGGAGCTGCAAAACTACTTGATGAAAATAAGCCTCGCCCGTGTGTAGCAGCGATTACTTCATTATCTGAAGCTCTCAGTTGTAACATGTCTGTGCGAACATTTGGCATACCAGAAGCTGCTGGCCCCCAGCTTGTGCTTGCGCCATTAAGTGCATTGGTAGTCCATACACCAAGCTCGGTGGCAATAATGGCTGCAGTATTATCTAAAGGATGAAATAAGGCCCATCTCACTGGCATATCTGGCAAATCACCTTCAACTTGGATCCATGAGGTACCTCCGTTATTAGTTTCCCAGATACTATTAACACCATAATTACTAAATGTCACAAGCATGTGATTGTCATTTCCATTTTCAACCTCTATACAACTTATGTATCCATTAGCAGGAAATGACGCGCTCGAAATATCAACAGCTGTTAGTGTGGCTCCGGTGTGAGCATTGTCAATTCTATATACTTTACCGCCAGGTGTAGCGCCACTTGTACTGGCTCCTGTAGCCACAAAAAGTCTGTTAGCAGTATTAGGAGACACTGTTAAGGCAGAAATTTGCCCTCCGCCTAATGTATTTACAGTTACAAAAGTACCAGTACTGCCTGTTTGTGCATTAGCCCACCTCATCAACTGATTTGTACCAGCCGCAGCATACATAATATTCTGAGTATCATCATATCTACTTGGGTTTATAAACCTACCTACTGAGCTGCCAAATTCTGGTATATTGGTAAAGCTTGCCCCTCCATTAGTAGACCTATAATAGCTATTAAAAACATACTGAGTCCATTGATAAGTCGGCTGATCCTGATCTATATTACAATATGCACCATCACCTCCAGATACTTCTGTGGTTGCATTCATTCCTGAATCGGTAAACTTCTGAGACCCATTATCCTGAGCTCCAGCAAGGAAATGATCTGTACCCGCTGTCGGATGAATTGCTGCTCCATAAAATTGAGTTACGTTATAGCCTGAATTCCTGGCTCCAATTACTGGATTACTTGCTGTTATATCGGAAGAGTAATATACACCTCCATCATTACCAAATATCACTTCGTTAGGATCGGCTGGGTTAAAGGCAATTTGATGTTGATCTGCATGCACATAAGTATCACAGCCACCTGTCCAATAGGAAATTAGGTTAAAGCTGGTTCCTCCATTGGTTGTTCTGTACAAATCAATTCCACCAATAATCATGGTATTTGCATTGGTGGGGTGTACCTGCATAATGAGATCATACCAGGCCTGACCTCGTGTAAAGTCATTGGCACTAGCACCACAACTTTGAGCCGTGTAAGCAGGAATAGATAAAGATGACCATGTTGGTGTGGTCTGATTAGCATTAGTTGACTTTACCATCCACCCCACATTAGATCCAACTGCCGATATGGCATAAGCTGTTTCTGAGTCAGAGGGAGCTAAAGCAATTTCTACTCGCTCTCCGGTACCAGGGTTATAGGCATTTGTCCACGTTGTACCGTTATCAGAATATAAAATATTACCTCCGCCTGCATAATAGGCTCCAACAGCACCATTATAATCACGAGTGGTTCCCACATATATTCTACCTGAAGCGCTAAGCTCAAGATCCGCCACAGCATAAGGATAAGATTGCCCGGAAACGTTTGGCAGTACCTGCGTGAAAGTAACTCCTCCATCCGTTGAGCGCCATAACCCTCTATCACCAGATGCTGAATAACCAAAATAAGTATAGCCATTAAGACTTTCCTGTGTCCCTACATAAAGCACGCTACTACCACTTTCATTTTTAACGATAATATCATTTACATAATGAAAATTGGCATCAGTTGCATAGAAACCATTGGCTGCTGTCATGTGAGCCCAGGTGGCTCCTCCATCGGTGCTTTTGTACATACCTTCACCCCTGGCCGAGCCGATGATATGCCCCTCTCCCGTACCTACATACATCACATTAGTATTATTAGGATCGTGAGCCATAGCACTAATAGCTATATTGTTCCAATTATCATTTACAGACTGCCATTGACTTGAAGCACTTGTAATGTCATTATTATACCAAAGCCCTCCACCGACACTACCAGCCCAAACTTTGGTATTAAAAGCATCATTTGGGTCCCAAAGTAATGTACGGGTTCTACCTCCTACATTATTGGGGCCACGCTCTGTCCATGAAACCCCGGCTATCCTTGACTGTGACTTATTTTGCTTTGAAAGCTTCCCCTGTCTTATTGTTTTTGCCTTTTGCAGCCTCGCTTTAGGGATTATATTCATGACCGGGTCTCTTGTCATGTCAAACTCCTGACGCATCGCTAAATCTATACGATCCTTTTTGGCAATTTTTGAGGGTTCAGGAGCTAGGTTTACTTGAAATGATTCTTCTGATTGATTGCTTAAAAAATATGTGTGAAGCACAACATAAGCTATAGCCAGACTCGCGCCCAGCTTAAGTAAATTTCT
>NZ_SMMD01000691.1 GCF_009711475.1 Fulvivirga aurantia | reverse complement strand
ATTACGGAGCATGAGCGAGAGTATAAAACATGAGTGTGGTATAGCAATGATTAGGCTTCGCAAGCCACTTTCTTACTACATAGAAAAGTATGGGTCGCCTGCCTATGCTGCCAATAAGATGTACATTCTTATGGAAAAGCAACACAATCGAGGCCAGGATGGTGTTGGTGTTGCAAATATTAAGATCGATCAAAAGCCTGGTTACAGATACATCAGCAGATACAGATCTGTTGGTCCTGATCCGATTAAATGGATTTTTGAGAAGATCGGAAAGAAATATCGCAAAGCCGTAAAAGAAGGCGGAGACATGTTTTATGATGAGCGCTGGGCCAAAGAGAACTGTGCTTTTACCGGTGAGGTTTGGCTAGGACATCTGCGATATGGTACACATGGTAAAAACAGTATTGAAAATTGTCATCCGTTTTTAAGACAAAACAACTGGAGAAGTAGAAACCTTGTGGTAGCCGGTAACTTTAACATGACCAATGTAGATGAGCTATTTGATATACTCGTAAAGCTTGGCCAGCACCCAAAAGAAAAGGTGGATACAGTGACCGTAATGGAAAAAATAGGTCACTTTCTCGATGAAGAAAACAACGAAATTTTCAGAAAGTATAAAGATAAATACTCCAATCAGGAGATAACTGAGGTTATCGAAAGCGAGCTTAATTTGCAGCGTGTACTAAGCAGAGCTTGTAAAGATTTTGATGGAGGATATGCAATGGCTGGTATGGTTGGCCATGGAGATGCATTTGTCGCGAGAGACCCTAGCGGAATCAGGCCTGCGTATTATTATGCAGACGATGAGGTGATTGTAGTTGCTTCAGAAAAACCAGCTATAAAAACTGCCTTCAATGTAGATTACAACCAAATTGAAGAAATAAAGCCTGGGCACGCGCTGATAATAAAGAAAAACGGAGAGTTTGATCAATATCAATTCAGGCAGCCGTTGAAGAAAACATCTTGCAGTTTCGAGCGCATTTATTTCTCGAGAGGTACTGACCCTGATATTTACCACGAGCGTAAAAAGCTCGGAATGTTGCTGGTGCCTCAGATACTTAAATCTATCAATTTTGACCTAAAAAATACTGTATTCAGCTATATACCAAATACAGCTGAGACTTCATTTCTGGGTATGATGGAGGGCATGGAAGACTACCTAAGTGCTAAGCGTAAAGAGGTAGTGCTTGAAGGCAAACCTCATGTCGGGTCGATGGAAGATTTTCTTTCATTTAGGCCGCGTGTAGAAAAGCTTGTTTTGAAGGATGCCAAACTACGTACTTTTATAACCGATGATGACCATCGTGATGAAATGGTGGCTCACGTGTATGATACAACTTATGAGGTTATCCGTAAAAAGATCGATACGCTCGTAATTGTTGACGACTCGATTGTAAGAGGTACAACCCTGGAGAAGAGTATTCTCACTATGGTCAGTCGCCTGGAGCCCAAAAAAGTTGTGATTGTTTCTTCAGCCCCTCAAATTCGTTTTCCAGACTGCTATGGTATCGATATGTCTAAAATGAATGAATTTGTTGTTTTTAGAGCAATGGTGGCACTACTTGAAGAGCACGGTAAAGAGTATATGCTTGATGAGGTTTACCAAAAGTGTAAAATAGCCTTAGAAAATAAAGAGCCAGTTAATTATGTAAATGAGCTCTACAACATGTTTGATTATGAGCAGATTTCAGCCAAAGTAGCTGAGATTGTAAAGCCTGATATCATGCAGGCAGAGTTGGATGTTATCTACCAAACGGTTGACAACCTTCACATTGCTTGCCCTAATCATGCCGGTGATTGGTATTTTACTGGTAATTTCCCCACACCAGGAGGTATGCGTGTAGCAAATCAGTCTTTTGTAAATTATATGGAAGGCAATTTGGTAAGAGCCTATTAAAAGATAAGTCATAAAAAAAGGTGTCTAATTTAGACACCTTTTTTTGTTGGTATTTGAGTTATCACTTCAACATGCCTAAAAATGCATTTCCTAAGTTGTTGGCTACGATCTTTTTGTAAGTAACACTTTGCTTGTATGCGGGAGACAAGAACTCTTCCCATAAAGGTTGCCAGTCTGAGTTCATCGGCATGATAAAACCCAACTCTTCTTGTGGACCTTCTATATCGATATTCTGTCTTTTTAATGGCATTTTGTTTCTTACAGCATCAAAATACTCAGTGAAATCTAAAATGCTGAATGTCTTCTTATTGGCTTGAATTTGCTGTAATGTTTCTATGCCTGAGTTAGTGTATTTTATCTGCTGACCTGGAAAATAACTGCTTTGCAATTGCTTCATTACCGGCACATGTGTACTTCCTTTTATCACCAATGGTGTATAACCGGCAAGTTTTTCTGCAATTTGATCTGGCGAAGAAATTGAAGGTGCCGAGCTATGGGTAAGGAAAATAAGAGGGTTCGTCATAAATGGAGGAGAAAACTTCATCTTTTTCTTTCTCTCAGGAGTGATAGTTACGTTGGCTACGCCCAATACATTTGATCCATTCAATGTTTTTGTCAGGAAGTTAGTCCAAACGGTTTCTTTACCTACAAACTTTACATTTATAGTTTTTCCGTATTTGTCTTTTACAAATTTTTTAAAATCATTGATGATATCAACACAAACACCTTTTACCTGTCCGTTTTCTTCATAAACAAGACCGGGAGTTGGATAATAAACACAAGCCAGTGTGCCACTACCAGAAGCACGTACTTTGCTCCAGCTGTCACCTTGGTATGACTGAGCAATAGAGGTAAAACCAAAAAATGAGACCAGAGAGATAGTGAGTAAAAAGTTTTTCATATTTATTACTTATGTTAAAAAAAATCTAATTGCCAGATAGCAAAAAAAGTGATATTATTGATATATGCAAAAAAGTGGTCGATTTCTGTCAGTAGAATTTTACCAGGGGTTAATTACCCAAGTTCACCTGTCTTTTAAGCCACTTAACCTTTTGCACCTCCAGCCTATTTTTGATTGTTAGAAAGCTTGATAATTTAAAATTATTGAGTTTTAATATAGTCTATAAATCTTATGAGGAATAAATATACAATCGCTATACATGGCGGGGCGGGTACTATTTTGCGAGAAAATATGTCTGCACAACAGGAGAAACAGTACAAGGCTGCGCTAAAAAAATCACTGATAAGTGGTACCAAAATTTTAAATGAAGGAGGTTCTGCACTCGATGCTGTTGAGCAATCGGTGGTGGTTTTAGAGGATTGTGACTTATTTAATGCTGGAAAAGGTGCTGTTTTTACTTCTAAAGGGAAGCACGAAATGGAGGCATCTATAATGTGCGGTCAAACACTAAATGCCGGGGCAGTCGGAAATATAAGAAACATAAAGAATCCTGTAAGGCTGTGTAGAAAAATTCTGGAAGATGACTCTATCGTATTTTTGGCGGGTAAAGACGCCCATGATTTTGCAAGTAGTCATGCTATAGAAAAAGAGGAGGATGACTATTTCTACTCTGTCATGCGCTATAACCAATGGAAAGCAGCACGAAATACTGATGACATGAAACTAGATCATAGCGATGATAAAAAATTTGGTACAGTTGGAGCAGTAGCTTTAGATATTGATGGCAACCTTGCCGCGGCAACTTCTACTGGTGGACTTACGAACAAACAGTTTGGTAGATTGGGAGATAGCGCTGTTATTGGCTCAGGTTTGTATGCCAACAATAAAACGTGCGCCATATCGTGTACAGGTTATGGTGAGTTTTTTCTTAGAGGTGTAGTTGCTCACGACATTTCTTGTTTAATGGAATACAAAGGACTGAGCCTTCAGGAAGCCTCTGATATTGTAATCAATCAAAAAATGACTGCACTTGGTGGGGAAGGTGGTATAATTGGAGTAGATGCTGAAGGTAATGCCAGCTTAACATTTAACTCAGAAGGAATGTATAGAGGTGTAGCTACGCCCGATAAAATAGAGATAAATATTTACCGCTAATCAGTGGTAAATGTATCTCCAGGTAAAAATATATCAATTGATAGATTTCTTGCGCCAAGAAGATCATCCGATTTTGTTAAAGAATTTTTCGGGTTTCTAAAAACTACCACCTGAGAGTTTCCAACCACTTCGAAATTCACTCCATCATAGATAACTGCAGTAGATTCATCAACGCCTATACCTGTATGATCAGGGTATTCTATGGCTGCACTCAGCAACCGATTGTAGCGACTTCTTTTCACAAAATGCTGATCAATGATTATACCTGTTACTAATCCGAGACCTTCGGCAATTTCGATATTATCGGCTTCAATGTTTCTAAAAGTAGATGAGTAATCTGGGTGCTTGAGCTCATTACCTGTGATCATTTTTTTGCTCATTACGGCTGCCCCGGCACTTGTGCCTGCTATGATAGAGCCATTTTTATAGGCTTGATGAATAGCTTCTTTTATGCCTGTGTCTTGAATAATGTCCATAAATTTGTTTTGGTCTCCTCCTGAGATGTAAATGAGTTGGGCATTTTTTATGGAATCTAACTGAGCTGAGGTTGGTTTATCTCCTTTATTGAAATTCATGCCAGTAACATTTTCAATATCGATGGCCAAAAACTGCTGTCTGGCATACCATGCAGAAGAGTCGGGCTCTGAGCTAGACATGGGTAAAATAATACCATAGCCACCTTGAGCGATGCCAGCTTCTTGCACTAGTCTTTCGATCATCGGTTGAGGCCTTTTGCCACCTCCAATAATAAATAATTTGCCCTGATCCTGGCTGATCGCTGAAAAGCTGATAATGAAAGAAAGGATTGTTAAAATAAATTTCATAGTCATGTGATTTTATGAAAGAGACGCTGACCATAGCCAGCGCCTCTGCAAATAAACAACCTGTAAACCAAAACAGGATCTTTATGGAATAAAGAATATTCCTAGTGGGTCTGGTAACGAAATTGATACAGGTACAATATCACTTCCGTCCAAATTTGCCTTTTTGATAAGACCATCACCGCTGTCAGACCAATAGATCTTTCCATTAGCATTGTCAATTACTATTCCGAATACTTCATCTACAGTTGGAACTACAGTTTCAATATTAGTTCCATCTAAATTCGCTCTGAGAATATTACGAGAATCAAAGTCGTCAAAATATATTTTTTCATTGATTTTATCTACCGCAATAGCGTATCCGTAACCACCATCACTGTAATCAATGATTTTTGTAATCGATGTGCCATTTTCATCACCAACCCATATTGATTCATCATCAACTTCAACACAAGTGACATATAGAGTTTTGTCGTAGTAGTCGATACCAATTGGTTTTTGACCTAAACCATTACTTGAGTGATCGAATAAAACTGAAGAACTTTCAGCATTTACATCGTACTCGTATATTGTATGAGTATCCTTATCGACCACATATACTTTTTTTGATGTAGAGTTAATAGCAATGTCTCTAGGGTTCACCAAATTATTCATGAGAATCTCTGGCTCTGAACCATCAGTTTTGATTCTTACCAGCGTTCCTTCACTCGCATCGGTGTAGTATATTAGTTCATTTATGGAGTCATACTCCAGACCATATACTGCACCTACATTACTAACTATTCTCCGATTGCCGGGTAGTTGCAATATTTTACCATCGGTACCACCCGCCACAAATAAGTTTACATCTAGAGAACCGAGTGCCGTTACCTGTCCCTCATATGTGTCGACATCATCATCTGAAGTTACGATAAGTCTGA
>NZ_SMMD01000331.1 GCF_009711475.1 Fulvivirga aurantia | reverse complement strand
ATCTTCTGCCTCAATAAATGGTGTAGTTGCGTGGCCCCATAAAATATGGTTGGATTTAACAATTTGGGGTACGTACTCTATAAGCGAGTGCAATGGAGTAGAGTCTAAGCACAACTCCTGTGGTCTATGAATTACCTTAATAAAATCTTGTTTTGGATTTAGACATTGAGCTATACGAATAGCTTGCTCATCATTGGTTGAAAGCACAACACTGTTTATACTCTTGCAATCCATTAATTGTTTAAGTTTTAGATATACCAAGCCTCCCTGGATACCACAAAAATCACGTGTATTCTTATTTTTAACTCGCTGGCTACCACTTCTAACAGGCAGAAAAAAAGTTACGTCTCTCATATCAAATGACTGTAAATCGATTCCACAGATATTTTATTATAATACGAAGGAGTTAAAGAGATAACCTTCAAGCCTGTTACACTTTCAAAATCCTGAAAGGCATTTTCGTTTTCTACAGCTAAATTATGCTCTGTTTCTGTAATATGACCTTCTTTATAACCATCATATCCCACTAAATTAACAGACCTTGCCTTTAAATTGATAGCGGTTTGTAATGCAAGTACCGTATGGGCATCTTTTAACTTCTCGGTAAAAGTGATCTCACGTAGCTCATAGCTATTTTTTTCTACCGCGCTGGGTATATAAGTGCCCATCTTGCGAGGATACGGAGGAAGTATGCACTTTCCATTAAATCCTCCCAAATTTTGAAAAACCTTTTCCAGCCTATGACCTTCACTACCCACAAGGCAAAAGTATTGCGGAACTTCCAAGTCTTTGAAATAGCCTGCATTTTTAGAGCTGGCATGAATAATACAAACGTTTTGATGCTTTTTAACATAAGCTTTAACAGCATCTGCATGAAATCTCGCATTAGGGCCACCACCAATGATAACAGCAATTTCATAAACTTCTGAGGGATTAAAAATTTCAAGCTTTTGATTGTCTTCCTCGTTATTCTTTAGATTGTGCAGTGCTCTTACAATGCTATTGAATGAATAAAAACGCTGAGTTACCCAATCCATTACTTCTTTTTGAGGGAGTGAATTAGCTCCCGAAACCATATATGGCAAATTCGTGCCCCAACCATGATGTGAATGAAGTGATTCAAACCCTGTAACTACATCACTTAAGCTGTTGAAGTTGACACTGAGGTTAATGCTACTATGTAAAGCAGTAAGTAGCAGCTCAGTTTTTAAATTACCAGCCCCTCTACCCATACCTGTAACAGTAGCATCCACTATATCTGCCCCGCACTCTATTGCTGTCAGTGTATTAATTAATGCCATTTCCAGATTGTTATGACCATGAAACCCGATTTTTACATCAGCCTGCTCTCTCACAAGTTGAAATGTTTTTTTAACCTCATCCGGGTACACCCCACCATAAGAATCTACCATATAAAAATAATCAGCAATACCTCTTACTTCTTTTATATGCGATAAAAATTTTTTTTGTTCTTCCCAGGTTGACATGTACATCACATTGAAACTTACTTTAAAACCCAATTTCTTTACTGCCTCTCCTAAGAAAAGGGCTCTAGAAAAATTCGCTGGATCAACGGCAATTCTCACCATAGAAATTAATCCTACACAAGGGCTTAATAAATCCGGCAGATCCTCTGACCTTACATCTTTTTCATTTAGAATTATCACCAGTTTTTTATTGCTCATTTTTTTTGCTTCTTCAAGCACATATGACGGACAATAAAAATATTCACCAAGGTAACTTTTCATTGGGTTACTTCGGTATCCTATTTCTAGATAATCAATGGGTAA
>NZ_SMMD01000497.1 GCF_009711475.1 Fulvivirga aurantia | reverse complement strand
CAGTTAAGTTCAAATCAGTCAGTCTGATAGTTGGTTTATTATGTCTGGTAAATTTGAGTAATGCACAAACTCGTGATCAGGGAATAGGGCTAAGAATAGGTGACCCATTGGGGATTACGTACAAGAGCTATTTCGATAGAAAGGGTGCGGTAGAACTAATATTTGGTTCAACTTCTGCCAACCGGCACGACTCATATTACAAATCTACATTCGATAGTCGCAGTAAGTATGATGGTAATAGATATGTTGATCACAGTGTGAAATATACGTTAGCTTTTCAGGGACGAATGGTATGGCATGAGTCTTTTCCTGCCAATGTTGAAGGAAGGCTTGATTGGTATTGGGGTTTAGGCGCTCATGTGAGATTGTCTGATGTTAAATACTCATTTTTTAATGAGAATGATATTTTAAGAACAGATAATGATACTAACTTTGACCTCGGTCCGGAGGGTATTCTTGGGATAGAATATGAGTTTTTAGATTATCCGATTGTCGGGTTTTCAGAAGTAAGTCTCATGGGAGAGTTAGTTGATAATCCTTTTAGGTTTAGGTTTTTCGGAGCCGTTGGTATTAGATATGCATTTTAGAAAATGAAGAAAGTTTTAATTGTTGTCATTAGCGTATTAGGTCTCTTGGTTTTTAGCGTTTACTATTACCTGGGAGGCACAGAGGATTTTGTGTTTACTCAAGTAAATAAGGCACTCTATCTTAAAGGAGAGGCATTTAAGGGGAGTTATAATGATTCAAAAATTGAAAGTCTTTTTGTAAATGCACGTCAAATTTCTACGGAAAATGACGGCTATAAATTGGCAATATTGAGCTATCCGATGAACGAGACCAAAGTAGATCAGGTGGTGGGAATTGTGTCGAACTCTGAAATTAATAATGATTGGGAAAGTTTTGATACAAGCCGTGAACTCAATGGAAATTTTATAACAACCACCATCACTGCTCACAATCTGGTAATGCCTAAGCCTAACGAGGTTTTAGAAGCAGCCCAGGAATACGCAGCACTACAAGATTTGGAGATTGATGAGTCTTACACCATAGAGGTTTATGAAGGAGAAAGGAAGTTATTAGTTTACTTCCCGATTAAATAGAGTTGCTTATTCCTTCTGAAGAAGAGTATATCGAGTGTAATCGAAACTGCCTTTGTCAATAATGTTCAATGTCGATAAATTATCTAATTCTTTTTCACTCATTTTCCACTTAGGTCCAGATAATAAGTCATGGTTTTCATTAGCTAGTTGTATGAACATAAAACCGCCAGGTTTCAATATGTCAATAGCAGATGAGTATACTTTTTTAGCCTTATGAAATTCTAGTAAGTGTAAAATATTAGATAAAATAATTAAACCAAATGTATCATAAGGTAAGTCATTTGAGGTAATATCGACTCTGCTGAAAAGAATATTATTATCATTTTCAAATTGCCGTAGATTTCCCCCTCCGCAGGCAAATATGAACGAATTAATCATTTCAATTCTACTACTACACATTTTATCAATTCCGACTATTTTGCCGAGATTGAAAACGTCCTTTTCTTTATAGATTGATGCTAAATTGTGCAGCTCATTGGCAGTAACACCACACCCAATGTCTAGAACAGATGAAAACCTACAGTTATTTCTTTTAAGTAAACCAACTAGGAAATTACTCATAAACAATTATTGAAATCCTAATCCTCCATCGCCTGCTCGGCAAGCATTTGCTTTTCATACAACTCTTTAAAGGCGCCATTTTGAGCCATTAGGGATTCGTTAGTGCCTTTCTCAATGATTTCTCCATCATCCAGCACAATGATTTTATCGGCTAGCTTGGCCGATGATACCCTGTGTGAAATAATGATGCTTGTACGACCTTCCATCACACGCTTCATGCTATTCAAGATCGTGTTTTCGGTTTTTGTGTCAACCGCTGAGAGGGCATCATCGAGCATAAGTATTTTAGGGTTTCGAGAGATGGCCCTCGCAATAGATACTCGCTGTTTTTGGCCACCGGATAATGTAATACCACGCTCTCCGACTCGCGTATTAAATCCTTCAGGAAAGTCAATAATGTTTTTATACACATCAGCTTGTTTGGCAGCTGTTATGATGTTTTCCTCTGTAGCCTCGGCTGATCCAAAACCGATGTTGTTATAAATGGTGTCGCTAAAGAGAAATACATCCTGTGGCACGTAACCAATCTGGCTTCTCAAACTCACCAAATTATAGTCTTTAATATCTCTTTCATCAATGATGATCTCACCTTCTGTGGTGTCATACATACGTGAAATCAGGTTGGCGATAGTACTTTTACCGGAGCCTGTAGTTCCGATAATGGCCAGTGATTCACCAGGTTTTACATTGAAATTAATATTCTTAAGCGCCTGAATACCCGAGTCAGGGTAAACGAAACTGACATTTTTAAATTCGATGCTACCTTCAAGAGAAACATCAATATTTTTCTCGCTGACGATATTATTTTCTGTTTTCAAAAACTCATTCAATCGTTTTTGAGAAGCTGCCGCACGTTGGATAATACTACTGATCCAGCCTAGAGCTGTTACCGGCCAGGTGAGGAGGTTTACATAAATGATAAACTCAGCAATATTTCCAAAAGTGAGCGACCCTTTGATTACCTCAGCACTTCCGGCATATACGGTAAGTATAGTACTCAGGCCGATTAATCCCATCACTAAGGGGAAGAAGAGCGCCTGCACGCGTGTAAGCGCAAGCGATTTGTCTTTATAGTCATTACTTGCAGCAGTAAATTTATTTGAAGAGTCTTTCTCTCGGGTAAATGATTTTAAAACCCTAATCCCTGAGAAAGCTTCCTGGGCAAAAGTTGATAACCCTGATTGACTTACTTGTATCTCCTCAGAGCGTTTGTTGATGATGTTGTTTACAAAAAAGATACTTACCGATAGAATAGGTAGTGGGATAAGTGCATAAAGCGTGAGCGTTACATTAATAGACAGCATGTAGGGGATGAGAATGGCAAAAAGAGTGATAAGATTGAGCCCATACATAATAGAAGGCCCCAGATACATTCTCACTTTGCTCACATCTTCAGAGATCCGGTTCATTAAGTCTCCGGTGTTGTTTCTTCTGTAAAAACTTAATGGTAGAGACTGATAGTGACTATAGATTTCATTTTTCAAGTCATACTCTATAAGTCTTGACATCACGATGAGTGTTTGCCTTACCATAAATAAGAAAACCCCTCTTAAAAGTGCCATCACAAGGATAAGAACAGCATAAATGAGTATGCTACCAGCAAAGATGGCATACATATTATCCTGTATTTCAAGGTTTTCAAAAGACTTATAAATAT
>NZ_SMMD01000744.1 GCF_009711475.1 Fulvivirga aurantia | reverse complement strand
TGGATATACAAAATCAAAACATAAACCTAGCAAAAGTTCATGTTAAGAATAAGTTAAGATTTACAAGCGGTTTGATAAGATTAAATTAAAAGTAGTTTAAGTGATTGAGTTATAGATATTAAGTAGTTTCGCGGCTGGTAAAAATTAAAAATCATATTTTTTCAACCAAACAACGAATTATGAGTAAAATTTTACAATCAGGATTTTGGCTGGCAATCTTCTTTTGCCTGTCTACATCTTTGGCCACAGCCCAGGAAAGAACGGTGAGTGGTGTAGTGAAGGAGGCCGATAGTGGAGAGCCGCTTGTGGGTGCCAACGTGATCATCGAAGGTACTACAACTGGTACAGTTACCGACCTCAACGGAAACTTTAAGTTATCGGTACCTAGTGGTAACGCAACTTTAGTAGTTTCATTTATTGGATACCAGGAGCAGAGCATTTCTGTAGCAGCTGGCGAATCTGATTTAGGAGATATTTCTTTGGAGACTGCAGCCATTGGTCTTGATGAGATTGAAGTTATAGCTTCAGTTGCAATCGATAGAAAGACTCCAGTAGCAGTTTCTACTATCAAGCAAGCTGAAATCATTGCTACAGCAAGTAACCAGGAATTTCCAGAATTGTTGAAATCTACTCCTGGTGTGTATGCAACCAAGCAAGGTGGTGGATACGGTGACTCTAGAATAAACCTTAGAGGGTTTAACTCAGAAAATGTTGCTGTATTGATCAATGGTGTGCCTGTTAACGACATGGAAAACGGTAGAGTTTACTGGTCAAACTGGGCAGGTCTTACTGACGTAACAAGATCTATGCAAGTACAAAGAGGTCTTGGTGCTTCTAAAGTAGCTGTACCTTCTATTGGTGGAACAATTAACATTCTTACCAAAACAACTGATATCAATAAAGGCGGAACAGTTTTCGCTTCAACTGGTAACAACAACTTCAGCAAAGTTGGTTTCTCTGTTTCAACTGGTCTTTTAGAAAATGACTGGGCGGTAACAATGAGTGCTGCAAAAATTCAGGGAGATGGTTATGTAGAAGGAACACAGTTTGAAGGATATAACTACTTCCTTAATGTTTCTAAAATGTTGAACGACTCACATACCATATCTTTCACTGGTTTTGGAGCACCTCAGCAGCACGGTCAGAGACAAAACAGATTACCAATTCAGACTATAAGAAATGCACCTCAGGATATTAGATATAACCCAGACTGGGGAATTTTAGAAGGAAAAGAGAAGAGTATTGAAGATAACTTCTATCACAAACCACAAATGTCTTTAAACCATTACTGGACAATTAGTAAGAAATCTGAGTTGTCAACAGCTCTTTATGCATCTGTAGGAACAGGTGGTGGTGGTAGAAGCATCGGCTTTTCAACCAACCCAATAACTGGTGACGCACCTCGTACAGGTGATATTTATAGCCCAGTAGATTTAGATGCTCTTGTTGATGAAAACCAAAACTCGGCAGATGGTAGTGCTTTATATGCACTAGGCGCATCAAGAAATGATCACAGATGGTATGGTGCTTTATCTACTTACAGCACAGAGCTGACAGATGAAATAAACTTACTAGGTGGTCTTGATTTAAGATACTATAAAGGCATCCACTTTAGAGAAGTGACTAACCTATTAGGCGCTGACTACTATGTAGATGATAGCGATGTAAATAATCCTAATAATGTTGTTGAAGAAGGCGGTAAATACAGCTACTACAACGATGGGATCGTATTATGGGAAGGTGGATTTTTACAAGGAGAATATACCTCCGGAGACCTTTCTGCCTTTGTTTCATTAGCGGCCTCTAATACTTCTTACAAAAGAGTTGATTACTTCAACTACCTTGATTCTGATCCTTTACAAGAAACTGATTTTGTTAACTTTTTCGGCTATCAGGTAAAAGGTGGTGCTAACTATAATTTGACTAAAAACCATAACATTTTTGGTAATATCGGTTACTTCGAAAAAGCACCAAACTTTGATGCGGTATTCCAAAATTTTGAAAATGACATCAATGAAGACGCTGAGAATCAAAAGATTTTGTCTTTTGAGGCTGGATACGGTTACAGAACAAGAACCTTCAATGCCAATGTAAACCTATACAGAACAAACTGGAAGGATAGAACACTTATTGTAAGTGCCGGACAAGGAGAAGATGAAGTATTTGCGAACGTAACAGGCGTTAATGCACTTCACCAAGGGATAGAGTTTGACTTTGAATGGAGACCAGTAGATGCACTTACTGTAAGAGGTATGGGTTCATTTGGTGACTGGGTATGGCAAAATAACATCACAGATGTTTCTTTGTTAGATGCTAATCAAAATGTAACAGGTACAGTTAACGTATTTATTGCAGACTTAAAGGTTGGTGATGCTGCACAAACAACTGGTGCATTAGGTGTAAGATATGAAGTATTTGATAACCTAAGAATAGGAGCGGATTTTAATTATTACGCAAACAACTACGCTGATTTTGATCCTAATTCTAGAGATAACGAAGACGATAAAGGTGTTCAGTCTTGGCAACTACCTGATTACGGGGTTCTTAATGCCAATCTAAGATACAAATTCAAGATAGGCGAGCTAGATGCTTCTTTATTAGGAAATCTTAATAACGCGCTTAACACAGAATTTATAAGTGATGCCAGAGATGGTGGTGCACATAACGCGCAAGACGCTGAAGTTTATTACGGACAAGGACGTACATGGACTTTGGGTCTAAGAGTTAATTTTTAATATCTGAATAATTAAGTTATGATGACAAATAAAATAAAATATCTATTTGCAGCGCTTTGTATAGTGTTCGCATCGTGTGATCCTGTTGAGGATCTCTACGAAGAGCTAGATGAATCTGCTAGTGAAGCAAATCAAGTTTCATTTGCTTATGAACTGACTGCTTCAGATTATGGTACTATCGCAGCCATGATTAAAGCGGAAGGAACAAACGAAGAAGATACGCTTTTAGCAGAGTTTATTGAAGATAATGAAGCTCTGACAGCAAATGTAAACCCTACTGAGTATATGCCATCTGTGTTAGAAGGCCAGTTTCCTCACTTGGGTAATACAAGCGCTATTCAGGTGAGTTATAAATTATTTCAGGGAGAAGTTTCTGAAAACTCACAGCAATATATTGATGAAGCAATTACTCTAACTCAAGCTGATTACAGTATAGTTGGAGGAGATGCAGAAGAGTTTGGTATATTAACTAGATCACAAACTCCTGGAGATGTACTACCTGTAGTTTTGAAAGATATTATTCAAGAAGAACCAGAAAAAGGTGACATTAAGTTGGTTTATTATGAATACCTAGACACTGCGGATATTCTAACTCCAGTACCGGTTGTAGCTTATAAGACAGTTACAGAAGAGGATACTACTGGATTTACTCAAGTTAATGTCACAATGGGTGCTGATGAATATCAGGTGATAGTAGATTATATTGAAAATACCAGAGGTGTAGAATGGATCGATAGCTACGGTACTTTAGATTTCTACTATGCATCAAATTCTTATTTTAAGAACTTTGACACTCGTATAAGTAAACGAAAGGAATTTGCTGAAGATATGAACGATGACTTATTTGCAGGCTCTGCAAATGAGGAGGAAGATTCAACAAGAATCGCAGAAAGAACTATTGAAGGACTTCAGAAATACCTAGGACTTACTTTCGATAGAGCAACTTCAGAAAACACCGTTTATAATATAGAGTATAAAAATTATAATGGTTCAAATTACTTCATTACAACTTCATTTGTATTAGATGATGAATCAAAAGATGGAGCACCACAACCACGTGGTGAAGAGCAAGCTAGATTCTATACTTACGATGGAAGTAAATGGGCTCAATCAGATGATATTTACTATCTGAATCCTGAAGATTATGCAACTTTAGGTATAACTGGTAGATTTTTAAATTTCAGTGATGATAAATTACCTGAAAACTACCTGCCTACTTACTTGATCACTCTTTACCCATATGCTCAAGAAGGAGATTCTTATAAAATTGCATACAATTACTACAATGGTAATAGCACAGAGACAATTGTTGAAACATTTACAGTAACCGAAGGTCTTTGGGTAGGTAATAGAATTATTGCTAAAGAAGAGCAGTATATAAAGTCTGAAGATCGCTGGAATCTAGACCCAACAATAGTATTTACAATGACTTCTGCAGACTATCAAATCATAGTAGATGCAGTTGCTAAGTCTAATCCGGCTCTATATGATGATGGTTTTGGTACTCAAGAATGGTTATACGGAGCAGGATCGTTCTACTCTAACTTTGACATAAGAGTAAGTAAGAGACAGTCTGGCGATTATGCTCAATCTGAGTATGACGGTCTTACTCAGGAAGAGGCATTACCAGTTCTTCTTAACAAAGCGGCAGAAGGTATAAAAGTTTTACTGCAAGCTAAGTATCCTTCATTACCAGCTCAGGTAAACGGAATTGATGTATTTATTAAAGTTACTTTTGCTACGTATAATGGTAGTGGTAACGATACATATTTAGTAGAGTTCCAGTCAAAAGGAGGAGGTACTTTTGAAATTGTTGAAGGACCAAACAAAAAATAGTTATTAACTATTCTGTAATCTAAAAAGCTACCATAGGTTTCTATGGTAGCTTTTTGTATTTTTTTAATTATGAAAAAACGAATACTATTTTCAATACTACTTTTAGTGAGCCTTCATTCTTTCTCACAAGTTCCTGCAGGGTATTATGATCCGGCAACTGGGCTTACTGGTGAAGAATTAAAGATGGCGCTGCATAAAATAATAAATAACCACACGGTTAAAACTTATAGTGAGGTAAAAGATGCGCTGAGAGCTACTGATGAAGATCCTGCTAATCCTGATAATGTAATACTCATCTATACGGGTAGGTCGATTGACAAATTCGATTTTGCCTCTGACCCTACCAACCCTAGCAATGATGACTTCTGGAATCGTGAACATGTCTGGTCTAAATCACATGGCTTTCCTGATGATGCCGATACAGCTTACACCGACATTCATCATTTAAGACCTTGTGATCAGACAGTAAATAGCTCAAGAAGCAATAAAGATTTCAGCGAATTGCCTCATACGGCAGAATATGAAGAAGGTGAGGCACCTAATACATATACAAATGATGATTACTGGGAACCGAGAGATGAAGTAAAGGGAGATGTAGCACGTATGATGTTTTATATGGCTACAAGATATAATAGTGACGCCTTAGATCTCGAGCTTCGTGATCACATTACCTTTAGCGGACAGCCATTATTTGGAAGGCTTTACAAACTGATAAAGTGGCATGAGAATGATCCGGTGGATCAATTTGAGCGCGATAGGAATGATAAAATTGCTGAATGGCAGAATAACAGAAATCCATTCATTGATCATCCGGAGTTTGTGGGTGAAATCTGGGGAACAACAGCCGAGCCGCAAATTTTAATTGACACAGTAGGGTTTTCAACAGGGTTTGGAGAAGTAGCTGCTGGAGATCAACAAGTGCAGTCATATAAAGTAAATGGCTACAACCTCGATGGAGATGTCACGGTGAGTGCCACTGCTCCTTTTGAATTGTCAACAGATGGCAGCACATGGTCTTCTTCAATCACCTTAAGTAACAACGTATCTGAAGCAGAGCAGGAGTTTGAAGTATTTGTAAAACTTTCTCCTTCTGTGGCTGATGGAAGTACATTCGTGGTCGATATTACTCACACTTCACTCAACACCCCTGATGTAATTTTTGATGTTACAGGCAAAGAAGGCGAAGTTCTTCTTACTATAGAAGATGCTCGTAAAAAACCAATGGATGAAAGAGTAATCGTTACAGGAATAGTTATAGGAGGTGTTAATAACAGTAATAGTAATAGAGTGATCTATGATGGTACGGCAGGTATTGTAGTTAGAGGTTTTGGTGCCGCCAATGAATCTTCACAGTTAGAAATAGGCGACAGTGTGAAGGTCAAAGGAGGTATAGGACAATATAATAATCTGCTTCAGATCTCAGGAGAACCTGTTTATATAAACGTATTGAAGCAAAATGTAGAAATTCCTACGGCTCAAAACCTGGAAATAGATCAAATCAACGAAGATGCTGAGTCAGAGCTAGTGATTATTAATAATGTATGGTTTAACACTACAGGTCAGTTTCAAGGCGGTGGATCAGAAGGTAATTATACAATTACAGATGGAGAGAATACATTTATTTTTAGACTGGGATCAGATACCCATCCTTTAGTAGGTGCTGATATACCAACAGGCATAGTGAATATTACGGGTTATATTGGGCAATTTGGCAGTGATTATCAAATTTCACCAAGGTATATGGAAGATGTGACCAATCAATCAATCATTTCAATTGCTGAAGCCCGTGAAAAACCAATTGGTTCACCAGTTTATGTATCAGGGGTGGTTGTAGATGCCCAAAATAATAGTGTTGATAATCGTATAGTTTATGATGGAACTGCATTCATTGAATTACGAAGTCAATCATCAGATAGCAAATCATCAGATTTGGTACAAGGCGATAGTATTGTTGTTTTTGGTTCAATCAATGAGTACTTAGGACAATTGCAAATTTCAAGTGAGCCTATTAAGCTTACTACAATAAGTAATGTAGATGTTGATCTTAATGCTGAAGAGGTTGAAATAACAGAATTAGGAGAGGCCTTCGAATCTCATTTAGTTACTGTTTCAGATTTAACATTTACTTCTACCGGGGTATTTGAAGCAGGTGTAGAGTATTCTTTAACAGATGGTACCAATGAAGCGTACTTTGAGGTTGGACTGGAAATACACCCATTAAGCGGTAAAGAAATTCCGAGCTCAACTGTAAGTGTAACCGGTTTCCTCAAACAGTCTGGTGATGACTATATAATCATGCCTCGAAGTGATGATGATCTTAAAGTAAGTGCGGTTACTTCATTGGCAGATGTTTATTCTGACAGGGGTGACGAAGTTACATTTTACCCTAACCCAACTCGTGGGGTGATCAAAATTGCTGGTTTTAACAAGTCTAAAAAGATTGCTGTCTATAATCTATTTGGAGAATTAGTCTTTAAGGCAAAGGCTTCGGATCAGATTGATATCTCATCGTTAAGTAC
>NZ_SMMD01000718.1 GCF_009711475.1 Fulvivirga aurantia | reverse complement strand
AAAAAAATAAAAAGCCCATACTTTGATTATGAAAACCCTGAGGTGAAGAAGGCATTGAATAATTTCATGAATCTTCTTTCCAAAAACATTGCTGTTGGTCAAATACACCTTCTGCCTTTGCTGCGTGACGCTATAAAAGAGACCTTGCTGCTCATTTTCTCCCCTTATGATTTTTACATGCATCAGCTCAACACCAAAGAGGAGTTGACCATGAGTGATCTAAAAACATTGGCCAAGTATGTGAAAATCAACAAAAACATAATCGTGTCACTCATTGAGCGTCTGGAAGCCAGTGGTACTACATCTGTAGGCCCTGAGAATATCAATAAAAACCTAGCTGAAGTTTTTGCTAATACAAATGCGACACCTGAGGACGTTGACAATTATTTAAATCAGTTATCAAGCCTGCTACCTCTTGATCAAAGCGTAATTTATGGGGAGATCAGCTCTGACGATGAACAAAATCCAGATAAAAAGTCTGATAAAAAGGATAAGGAGGAAACAGCTCATAAATCTTCACTCATAAATGAGCAGTATGACACTCCGACACAGGTGCTTAACGATCGATTAGCCGATGAATCAAAGCCTACTATCGCAGACATTCATCAAAAACAGAAAATCACAGACATCCATAAGCACTTAAGTATTAATCAACGATTTATGTTTATTAGGGCCCTGTTTGATGGGAATGAAGAAAAATTTAAACAGACATTATCAGAGCTAGAAAGTTTTAACAACCAACAAAGTGCCTTTCAGTATTTATCTGAAGAATACCCAAACTGGGACAATGAAAGTGAAGAAGTTGAGGAGTTTATGGAGATAGTGTCTAAAAGGTTGGCGTGATTACCTCACTAAAACTTGCATTCTGTGCGCATCTAGCTTAATAAGTATAAAGATGAGTATAGTAAATGCCCATAGTGAGGAGCCCCCATAGCTAAACATGGGTAGCGGAATCCCTATGACCGGAAAGAGGCCGATAGTCATACCTATGTTAACTGCAAAATGGAAGAAAATAATACAGGCCACCCCATAGCCATAAACCCTGGCAAAGCGCCATTTTTGCCGCTCGGCTATAAAAATTATCCGCAATAAAAACGTTACAAACAGGCCAATAATCACAAAACTACCGAGCCAACCGTGCTCCTCGGCAATGGTACAAAAGATGAAGTCCGTACTTTGCTCCGGCACAAAATCATATTTTGTTTGCGTACCGTTGAGATAGCCTCTACCAAAAAACTGCCCACTACCAATGGCTATTTTAGATTGAGTTACATTCCACCCGTAGCCCAAAGGATCTGCATCCGGATTGATCAATGCTTTAATTCTATTTTGCTGGTGGGGTTTTAGCACATCCGTAATCACATAATCTACACTACGAATGACCCCGGCTATTACAATAGCACCCGCCAATGTGAGGGCTATATTTCTAATGCTTTTCTTACCGAATATAATTATAACGGCCGCAATGATTGCGATGCCTCCATATAGATACAGGTGATTGCTCACCAATAATGTAAGAATGAAAATTATTGCAGCGGCTGTACCTAAAAGTAGTAGAATTGGCGACATGCCCTCTCTAAAAAACACCAACAAGAATACGGAGTAAACCAAGGCCGTACCAGTATCACCTTGCAAAATAATAAGGATAGCCGGCAGCCCAATAATACCGAAAAGTAACGCCTGATTTTTAATTCTATCCATTCTAAAGTTGGTGTCACCAATAAATTTAGCGACAGCCAAAGCAGTGGCAAACTTGGCAAACTCTGAAGGCTGGAGCCTAAATGCCCCGATCTCAAACCATGATTTTGAACCGGCAACCTCTCTACCAAACAAGAGAACAAATATGAGTAAGAAGATTATGCCTCCAAAAATGAAATAACCGAACGTATCAAAAAACTTAAAGTCTATTACCATGATGGTAATAATCAAAATAAAGGATGTGGCAATAAACATCAATTGACGACCACTATTGAGACTGAGATCGAAAATGCTTGGATTGGTAGACTCATCATAAACGGCAGCAAATATGTTTAGCCAACCCATAATTACAATTAGGAAAAACAGCAATACTGTTACCCAATCCAACTTTGATAATATGCTATCTCCTCTTCTCAATATAAAAACTCTCCTTTCTTAACATACTCTTCGATAAAAGGCCGCTCTGTGGCCCCAAGAAGATACTTTTCAATCATCAGACTAGCTATTGATGCTGCTGCTCTAGCACCCTGCCCTGCGTCTTCCACATATACAGACACCGCAATTTTAGGATCATCTTTTGGCGCAAAAGCAATAAACACAGAATGGTCAGGCATAGGATCATTTTGTACTGTACCTGTTTTGCCACAGACTACAATATCTTTGAGTTTTGCTCGATATTGGCCCGTTCCTGACTCCACAACACTTGCCATAGCTTCTACCGCTACATCAAAGTGCTTAGGGTCAACTGATGTATAGTGCTTCTCCTGGTACTTTGGCAGCGGACTGCCATTATCACCAATAGATTTTACTAAATGAGGGATATAATAATACCCTCTATTAGCCACTATGCTTGCAAAGTTTGCCATCTGCAGAGGCACTACCAGATTTTCTCCTTCACCAATTGCAATTGAGTATATATTACTATACTTCCATGGCTCTCCGCGATAGGCTCGATCATAATACTCCACACTCGGCACCATACCACTTTTCTCATTTGGCAAATCAATTCCCAAAGGTGAGCCAAGTCCAAAACTCTCGACATGTTTTCTCCATTTGGCCAATCCGATTCTGGTATCTTCATACGTATCGTCAGATACACCTTGATTAACCACACGCCTCATTACATTATGAAAGTACGGATTACAAGAGTGCTTAATCGCTCCTTCCAGATCTTCAAATGAGTGAGGACCATGACAACCTATAATACTTCTATTGCAGACAATTCTGGTAGAAGGGTTAATAACGCCCTCTTGCAGTGCTACCATTGCCTGTATGATTTTGAAAATAGATCCCGGCCTATATTGTGCCATCAAAGGTCTATTAAATAACGGCTTGAGCGTATCACTGCTTATACGAGAAAAGTTTTGACTATACTTTCGTCCTGTGAGTAGGCTTGGATCATAAGACGGACCTGAAACCAAAGATAATATTTCGCCACTGGCTGGCTCTATGGCTACAATCGACCCACTTTTGCCTTGTAGTAGATCTTCTCCATAGGCTTGTAAATCGAGGTCAATTGTAGAAACCAAATTACGTCCAGGAATAGAAAGTGTATCGTACTCTCCATCTTCATATGGCCCCTTTTCAATTCCTCTTACATTCTTTACTTTAAATTTTACTCCCCTTCGTCCCCGAAGCTGTTTTTCGTAATAAGCTTCTAAACCACTTTGACCGATATAATCGCCCTGTCTGTAGTAGTCCAGGGTATCTCTTTTGAGCTGATTTTTATTTATTTCACTTACATAACCAAGGGCATTAGCCATTATAGGCTGAGCGTAAGCGCGGGTGGTTCTAGGCTGGATATCAAACCCCGGGAAGTCAACTATATAATCCTGAACATACGCCAGGTCTTGATTTGACAATTGCTTGATAAATATCGAGGGTTGTACATAAGAAAAATCTTTGGCCTCCTCCATTTTCTCTATGAAGACCTCTTTTTCGATATTGAAAACCTCACAAAATTTAGCGGTATCGAGATTTTTCACCTCAGTGGGCACCACTATCAAATTATACTGCGGGGTGTTGTATACTATTAGTTTACCATTACGATCGAAGACAAGACCTCGGTAGGGATACTCAATTACCCTATGGATAATGTTACTAGTTGCAGCCTCAGCATATTTGCTGTCGAGTACCTGAATAGAAAATAATTTTACAAGGAATATAAGACCGGTCAGGATCATGACCAGCTGTATAATGTATCTCCTTGATTGATTCATATGCCTCTCCTCTTATTATAAAAAAGGTACTGAGTGATGATAATCACCACAAAAGTAAATAGTGTACTAAAGAATATTTTACTTAATGTAAAACCAAATAGACCAAAACCAGCAGACTCAACAAAAAACAAGATAGAATGGTGCACAAAAATCAATGGAAGTACGTAAAAACTAAACCATTGCATACCATTTAACCTGATAGATGGTACAGAGCCTAAATCGTAACCACCTTGAGGCGTAATTAAATTGAGCCAGTAGTTTCTTATGAACATAATAAACACCGAAGCGCTCGCATGAATTCCCAAACTATCGTAAAAAGTGTCTACAGTAAAACCCGTAATAAATCCCAGTACCATAAGTAGCACTACGTTGGTTTCTACAGGTAGCAGTAATAAAAAGGCTATATAGATAAAACAGAAGCCTTTGTCGAAAATTACTACATTCTTAAGCAACAGCACCTGCACAAATACATACAGAAAAAACGATATAATACTTACAATTAAACCTTTCTTAATCATTGAGTTCCATTGTTGCAGTCTCTACAGAATCTTGTTCGATCTTAAGCCTGTTTCTAATTATATATACATATGAGAGCTCATTTAAATCACTGGCCAGCTCCATTTCAACATCATAAAACTGCGCGTCTTTTCTCGTCTCAAAAGATTTGATTATCCCTATGGGTATCCCTTCCGGAAAAATAGCATTATAACCTGAGGTCACTACAGTATCACCTTCTTGTAAATCAACATGCAGCGGTACATACAGCAATTTAGCCATGTAAGGATCTTGCCCGCCCCATTTGGTCGTAGATAAATCGCCAGTTCGTTTAATCTTAGAAGAAACCAATACATCGCTGTGTAGTATTGATGTAATTACAGAAAAGTGTTTGGATACACTCTTAACTTTACCAACTACCCCATCATTATCGATAACAGCCATGTCTGGTTCAATGCCCGCTTCACGGCCCTTATTTATCGTAATGTAATTATTAAATCGTCTGGTAGAATTGTTGATTACCTTCGCCCGATCAAACTCATACTTGGTGATGATATCAATATCACTTAAAAGTTCAATATCAGGGTTAAATAAGGCTTTCGTTGAGCTGGCGTAGCTTAGTTTTAAGCTCTGCATTTTCCTGGGCTAACTCTTCGTTTACTCTCGTAAGATCGAAAAAGTTTGTGATACTATTAGAAGTAGACAATAAGCCAGCTACTAACCTATTTGATGAATTGAAGTATCTGGCTCCCTGGTAAGAATTATTTTGAATAATTAACCAACTACAAACTATCTCTAAAAATAGAAAAGTGAGAAAAGCTCTGTACTGATAAAGAAACAGAAATAATCTTTGCATTTAATTTGCGTTGATAACATTATCGAAAAAAGTAGCCAACTAAGATCAGGTCATCAATACTGCTCTGAAAGAATTTAGATTCTTAAGCGCAGATCCGGTACCACGTACAACAGCTCTTAACGGATCGTCTGCTACGTGTATAGGAAGTTTGGTTTTAAGAGCTAGTCGCTTATCGAGACCTCTAAGCAAAGCACCACCACCAGTTAAATGAATTCCATTATCATAGATATCAGCAGAAAGCTCAGGAGGAGAAATCTCCAATGCCTTGAGCACCGCTTCTTCAATTTTAGACACTGACTTGTCGAGTGCAAAGGCGATCTCAGAATAAGAAATCTTGATTACTTTAGGTATACCTGTCATCAAATCACGACCTCTGATTTCGTAATCTTCAGGTCCGTCATCGAGCTCGGTAAGAGCAGAACCTACTTCTATTTTTACCTTTTCAGCAGATCTTTCACCAATAAGCAGGTTATGCTGCCTTCTCATATAATCGAGAATATCTCTATTAAATGTATCTCCGGCTGTTCTTATTGACTGGTCGCATACAATACCAGAAAGTGCTATTACTGCAATCTCTGTGGTACCACCTCCGATATCAACTACCATTGACCCTACCGGTCTTTCGATATCTACACCAATACCTATGGCCGCAGCAATAGGCTCGTGTATCATATAAACTTCTTTAGCACCCGCGTGCTCTGCTGAGTCACGTACCGCTCTTTTTTCAACTTCAGTGATACCTGACGGAATACAAATCACCATGCGGTGAGATGCCGGAAAAAACTTCTTCCCGCTGTCGATCATTTTGATCATACCTCTGATCATGTGTTCTGCAGCGTGGAAATCGGCAATTACACCATCCTTAAGCGGACGTATAGTCTTTATATTTTCGTGAGTTTTTTCATGCATCTGCATGGCCTCACGGCCTATCGCCAATACCTTATTAGTATTTTTGTCAATAGCAATTATTGACGGTTCGTCAACTACAATTT
>NZ_SMMD01000856.1 GCF_009711475.1 Fulvivirga aurantia | reverse complement strand
ATATAGTATTCATAGTCATCATAGCATCGGTATCTACTTACCAGGCTACACTTATATTGCCCTATACCATTTTTAACTCAACAGAAATTAAGACTGCCAGCGATAAGAGTAAACACGATATCAAGCTTTTAGTTTCTAATGTGTATCAACCTAATGATAATTATCAGGAGCTACTTAAGCTGATAGAGGAAGAAGATCCTGACGTTGTGTTTTTAGTGGAAACTAATGAACGATGGAAGCAAAATGTAGCCTCCCTGGAAGATCGATTTGCTTACACGCTTATGGAGCCACTAGATAACATGTATGGCTTGTTATTCTACAGCAAATTTGCTCTGAAGGATGCCGAAGTGAGGCATATGGTAAAAGATGACATCCCCTCTGTAAAAGCAAAATTAGTACTGGAATCCGGGCTTGAAGTACAATTTTATGGCATGCATCCTGAGCCACCGAGCCCTACTGAGAACTATCGCTCAACAGAGCGAGATGCTGAATTATATTTACTTGGCAAAGAAATTAGAGATAGTGAAAATGTGCCAATCATCGTGGCAGGTGACCTTAATGATGTGGCCTGGTCTAAAAGTACACGCATCTTTCAAAAGATCAGTGGATTATTAGACCCGAGAAAGGGGCGGGGCTTTTTCAATACATTTCATGCAAAATATCCGATCAGATGGCCTTTAGATCATTTTTTTGTGAGTGACCATTTTCAGTTGGTAGATATACAGGTGCATCGAAAGATTGGCTCAGACCACTTCCCAATATCTATAGCTATAAGTTACTCTAGCGTAAATAACAATGAAGATGTAGAAAACACTGACTCTGAAGAAAAAGAAGAAGCTGAGAGACAAATTGAAAAGGCAGAATCAGAGAGTCAATAAAGGATCTTGTGCCAACGATGTGTCAAACCTGACATGATCGATTTGGGAAATAAATCTTATGCCGCCACTATTGGTGGTAAATACACAATCTGCACCTTCAATAGATTTAGGTTCAGTCAATACTTCCTTTATTTTCCTTTTGTCTTTTTTCAGCTTTTCGATAATAACCCTCCGAGCCACACCATCTAAACAACCACTTGAAATAGGGGGAGTGTAGAATATATCGTCTTTAACCCAAAACACGTTAGAAGAAGTACTCTCACAGATTTTTCTTTGACCATTTAAAACTATAAGTTCATCTAAGCCGCGCTCTTGTTTCTCATGCATAGCCATCACATAAGGGAGAGCATTAAGCGTCTTTATCTGTGAGATAGCAGAATAATGGAACGCAACAGTTTCAGCAAATCCTGCTTTGTCTATTACTCTACTTTTATTTTTAAAGGGTCTAGAGACAACTAAAAAATTACATGCCTGAGTGTTGAAGGAATACCCTGAAGCATCGGAATTCTTTCTCCATACAATTATCTTTACAGTAGCATCTACATGTTTATTGACCTCTACTAATTGAGCGATTTTTGAAGAGACTTCCTCACGCTTGAATGGTAAATTAAGACTTAATAGTTTTGCGCCAAATTGAAGTCTGTCTAAGTGATAATTGAGATGTCTGGGTGCATAATTTCTGATCGCGATGGTTTCAAATAAACCATCACCATATTGAAACGCTCTATCATTGCTATCAATGGTGAAAGGTTCATTGACCAATTCATTGTTTAAGAGTATTTGCATAAGGTATCAATTAAGTCCAAAATCTCAATTCTGGTGAAATGACCGTAAAAATTTTAAACTTAATCACCCAATTTGAGGCTTCAAGTAGAAAAACAACCATTTACAATTATTAGTACTTAGTGCACGTAAAATTATGATTAATATTGAAACTGTAAATTATAAAAACCATGGCAGAGAAGAGTAGTGTATTCGATATGATAGGTCCCGTGATGATCGGGCCATCAAGTTCGCATACCGCAGGAGTTGTGCGAATAGCGCGTGCTGCCATAAGAGTTTTAGGTGGCCAACCAGAGAAAGCTATAATTACCTTTTACAATTCGTTTGCTCGCACCTATGAAGGGCATGGCAGCGACAAAGCGATTATAGCTGGCCTGTTAGATTTTAAAACTGATGATGAGCGCATAAGAAAATCATTTGATTTCGCAGAAGAAAGAGGGCTGGAATACACCTTTAAATCTGTTGGAAATGCCTCAGTGCTTCACCCCAATTCTATAAAGCTAAATTTAGAAAAAGGCGGTAAAAAAGTAGAGATCATCGGTGAGAGTAAAGGTGGGGGTGTGATAAACATCGCTGAAATCGATGGTTTCAGTGCAAATTTCTCCTCAAGCCTTCATACACTTATTCTTAAAGCAGAGGATAAAAAAGGTAGTATTGCCTACATCGCTAATATTTTGTCGCATGATGACTGCAACATAGCTACCATGTCAGTTTCCCGAAAGGGTAAAAACGACATCGCTTGTCAGGTGATTGAGATGGATAGTGGCCTTAAGCCTGTAACAATTGAGTACATGAAGAGTCTAAGTTGGATACAGGACGTAATTTATATACCAGATATTGATTTATAAAACCGATTAATTATTCTATGAATAAGATAAAGTTACTTGTTGTTTGCTTGCTTTTAAGCTCCTTCAGTTACGCCCAGGAAACGAACGAATGGACGCTTCAGGAGTGTATTGATTATGCCTTAAAAAACAATATAAGTGTTAAAAGGTCAGATCTTAGTGTGGTTCAAAACCAGGCTGCCTACAACCAAAGTAAAGCCGATTTGCTTCCTTCACTAAATGCGAGAGCAACTCATGCCTATAATTTTGGTCAAAACGTAAATCCTGTAACCAACCTAATTACCGACTTAGACTCAAGGACAAATACGTTCGGCCTAAGTGCAAACGTTACATTATTTAATGGTTTTGCTAATTACAATACCATTAAACAGAATAGTTTCTTAGTCGATGCGTCTGTTTCAGATTTAGTTCAAGCAAGAAATGACTTAGGCTTAAACGTAGCGCAGGCATACCTTCAGGTAATATTTAACAAAGAGCTTCTTGAAGCTGCGAAGCTTCAGTTGGCAACGGCAAAAGAGCAAAACAGAAGAACAAAAGTTTTAGTCGAAAATGGTGCTTTAGCTTTAGCAGATGAACTGCAAACTGAAGCTCAAGAAGCCATAAATGAAACTCAGGTTATAAATAGACAGAATGATTTAAATATCGCCAGGCTACAATTGATGCAATTATTGCAGTTACCTTATGACCCTAACTTTTCGATTGTGACCCCAGACATCGAACCTGAGAATTTGGAGCCAGTGCAACTGAGCTCTGATGAAGTTTACGAACAAGCATTGACTACTCAGCCGATTGTAAAGGCAGCTGAGTTGAGGATCGAAGCCAGTGAGTTAGGCCTATCAGCAGCAAAGGGGAGTAGACTACCCTCAATTACAGCATTTCTTGGGGTGGACACTCGATTTAATAATCAGAATGATGCGTTTGGTTTCTCTGAACAGCTAGATAATAATTTGGGTCAAAATATTGGTTTCAACCTCAATATTCCAATATTTAACAATTTTCAGGTACGACAGGCAGTGCAAGTGGCCAGAATAAATACTGATAGGGCAGAACTAAATGATCTTGAAACGAGAAATAATCTTAGACAGCAGGTTGAACAAGCATATTTAAATGCTGAAGCAGCATTACAAACTTATCGCAGTAATGAAAGGCAGGTAGAGTCAACGAAGTTACTCTTTGATAATTTAACAAAACAGAAAGAAGCAGGTGCTGCGAATATCACAGACTTGACTGTTGCTCAAAACAATTATAATCAAGCACTTTCTGATTTTATCAGAGCAAAATACGATTACATATTCAAACTCAAAATTTTAGATTTTTATCAAGGCAAACCTTTAGATTTTTAAACAATGGCAAAAAAGAAAAAGTCAAATAAATGGTTATACTACCTAATTGCAGCTGTAGTAATTCTTATTGTTTTCATCGCAGTTGGTAAATCAGCCGGCTGGATAGGTAAACCTAAAGAAATAGAAGTTGAGTTAGCTGAGGTAAAGAAAGTATCTATTACAGAAAAGGTAAGTGCTTCTGGCATGGTTCAGCCAGTGGTTGAAGTAAAGTTAAGTCCGGAAGTATCTGGTGAGCTTATCGAACTGAATATCGAAGAGGGCGACCCTGTAACTGAAGGGCAGATATTAGCCAAAGTAAGACCAGATAATTTTGTAGCTGCAGTCGAGCAATCAAGAGCATCTCTTAATCAGCAAAAAGCCAATTTAGCATCTTCAAGAGCTTCATTAGCCAGAGCTGAAGCTACATTTACGCGTGCTAAGCAAGATTATGAAAGACAAGAGAAGCTGTATAAAGAAAAAGTAATTTCTGATGCGGACTGGCAATTGGCGCAGCAAAACTATGCTGTAGCTCAAAACGATTTAAAATCAGCGAAAGAGTCTGTTGAAGCTGCAAAATATATTGTAAAGAGTAGTGAAGCTTCACTTTCTCAGCAGCAGGAAAACTTAAGAAGAACCACCGTAACAGCACCTATGAGTGGCACCATTTCTAAGCTTAATGTTGAGCAGGGAGAAACGGTATTAGGTACACAGCAGTTTCAGGGTACAGAAATCATGAGAATCGCTGATCTCAACCAAATGGAAGTAAGAGTTGATGTTAATGAAAACGACATCATTCGGGTTTCTGTTGGTGATACCGCAATTATTGATGTGGATTCATACTCTCA
The DNA here is from genome assembly GCF_009711475.1 of Fulvivirga aurantia. GTDB lineage: Bacteria > Bacteroidota > Bacteroidia > Cytophagales > Cyclobacteriaceae > Fulvivirga > Fulvivirga aurantia. The sequence continues at coordinate 7,174 of NZ_SMMD01000856.1, read as the reverse complement.
CTTAGAGAAAGAATTTAAAGGGTTGGTAACAGCTATCGCTAATACAGCTAACGATAAAGTCTCAGCAGATGCTGTTACAGAATTTGAAGTGAGAATAAGAATTCTTAATTCGTCCTACGCTGATTTAGTTGAAGAAGGTAATAAATATCCTTTCAGACCAGGCATGACTGCCAGTGTGGATGTTATTACAAAGAGAAAGGATAATGTTTTATCAGTACCGCTGTCAGCCGTTACTACTCGTAATTCCAAACAAGAAAAAATTTGGAAAGAGCAACGATGACGAAGATGGTGAAGAATCTGAAGAAACAGAAAATGCTGTAGCTGCAACACCGGTAGATCAGGAAACAAAGGAAGTAGTGTTTATTGATGACAATGGCTCTGCTAAGATGGTAGAAGTAAAAACCGGCATCAGCGATTACGAAAATATCGAGATACTTGAAGGGCTTACTATTAGTGACCGTGTAGTTTCAGGCCCTTTCTTGGTGGTCTCAAAGCGCTTAGAAGATGGAGATGCGATATCATCTAAAGATAAAAAGGAAAATAAGAAAGAAGAACCCCTCGAGGAAGCTCAGGCTTCAGAAGAGTAGTCTATCATTCTAATCCATAAGAAAATGCCCTTATATTTGTAAGGGCATTTTTTATTTATATCCAATTACTACCCAATTTGAGTAATACAGCTGTTAAAATATCTGGGGTAATCATTACCTACAATGAAGAGAGGCATATTGAAGCTTGCATTAAATCTATGCAGCCCGTAGTTGATGAAATTCTAGTTGTCGATTCATACAGTACAGACCAGACAAAAGAAATTAGCCAAAGTCTGGGTGTTACATTTATTGAAAATACTTTTGAAGGTCACATCGAGCAAAAGAACTTTGCCATGAAGCAGGCTAAGCATGATTTGATACTTTCTCTCGATGCTGACGAAAGAGTTTCGGATAAAATGCGAGAATCAGTATTGAAGGTTAAGCAGGAATGTATTGCTGACGGTTATGTTTTCAACAGATTTAACAATTACTGTGGCAAATGGCTAAAATACTCATGGTATCCTGATAGGAAATTAAGATTATGGAATCGCAACAAAGGTGGGTGGGGTGGCACAAACCCTCACGATAAGGTGATTTTAGATAATGGATCCAAAGTGGTGAAATTGAAGGGGGATCTATTGCACTATGCCTACGCAGATGTAAATGAGCACCTTGATCAGATAAGAAAGTTTTCAATAATTGCTGCTCAGGCAAAATACAAGAAAGGTAAACAGGTAAACTTTCTTTTTCATGTGCTGATCAATCCTATGTTCAAATTCAGCAGGAAATACTTTTTTAATCTCGGCTTTTTGGACGGGTATTACGGGTTTATCTTTAGTTTTATGTCTGCCTACTTAAATTTTCTTAAATATGTGAATATTTGGGAAATGCAACGCACAAAAAAAGAGGAATAACAGTTGAAGGATTTGAAAGTTAGCGTAATCATATCGACCTATAATAAAACTGACTGGCTGGAGAAAGTACTGTGGGGATATACCCATCAAGAGTACAAAAACTTTGAGTTAGTCATTGCAGATGACGGTTCCGGACCAGAAACTAAGGAATTATTAGATCAATTTGCCAACAGCACAGATTTGGATATTGTGCATGTCTGGCATGAGGACAGAGGCTTTCAAAAATCTCAAATTCTTAATAAAGCTATTGTAGCCACGTCAACAGAATATTTAATATTTTCAGATGGTGACTGCATTCCAAGAAAAGACTTTGTCAAAGTCCATGTAGATAAAGCCGAAAAGGGCTACTTTCTATCCGGTGGATATTTCAAGCTCCCCATGTCAACTAGTAAATTAGTAAGCAAAGAAGATATCATTTCTCAAAAGGTATTTGACAAAGAGTGGTTATATAATAATGGTTTGGAGAAAACATATAAAACCATGAAGCTTACTGCCTCTGGTTTTAAAGAAACATTTCTTAACAATGTCACACCAACCAAAGCCACATGGAATGGTCACAATGCCTCTGGTTGGAAAGAAGATTTGGTCTACATTAATGGCTTCAATGAAGAAATGCAATATGGCGGCCAGGATAGGGAGCTAGGTGAAAGGCTTTTTAACTATGGTATAAAATCCAAACAGATAAGATACAGTGCAATTTGTGTGCATTTAGATCACAAAAGGGGATATAAAACTCCTGAATCTATGAATAAGAATAAAGCTATAAGAAAGCACACAAGAACAAAGAATGTCATTAAAACCCCACACGGAATTAATAAATTATGAGTTTAAATTTTGATGGACCAGTTTCTTTCTCTAATCAATTATTGAGTGATCTCAAAACAAGAATTAATAGAAAGATGGGTAGCAAGAAAAAGCTACCCTGGATGTACAGCAAAGAAATTGATTTGCTTTCAGAGGCCTTAAAAAATTTAAACCCCAAACGCTGTTTAGAATGGGGTTCCGGCTTTAGTACGGTATACTTCCCGCATCTCCTCGATAAAGACTCAAGCTGGCTGGCTTTAGAGCATAATACAGAATGGTTTGAGATTGTAGATAAGTCTAACCAGAACTCACGGGTAGAGGTAGTGAATATGCCGGCAGATCAAGAACCGTACACCGACCCAAAAAAGGATGGAGCATATGATGATTTCAAAAGCTACATTGAATACCCAGAGGGTAAATTTGATTTTATTTTTATCGATGGCAGAGCACGTAAAGACTGTGTAAAAAAAGCTTTTGAGCTCATAAATGATGATGGCCTTGTAGTGCTTCATGATGCAAATCGCACACACTATTATGACCATTTTGAATTATATAAACACCAGGTTTTGTTTGACGATCATCATAAAAAATATGGTGGCGTCTGGTTGGCCAGCAAAACAATACCTATCGATAATTTCATCAATGTAGATAAGCATAAAAGAGTGTGGAAGCGACACGATGTGTTTGCAAAAATCTTTAAACCATTTTAAGGATGCACATTTGCATTGTTTTCGATAAGATTATACCGGTAGCTAAATATGGAGGTATACAGAGAATCGTTTGGTGGCTTGGTAAAGAGCTTGTAAATAAAGGTCATAAAGTAACTTATTTAGTAGGTGAGGGTAGTACTTGCCATTTTGCTGACGTAAAGTTTTACGACAAAGAACGAGATATTAGTGAACAGATTCCTGAATCGGTAGATGTAGTACATTCATATATCCCTATCAAATCTGAAGTAAAAAAACCTTATCTAATTCACATGGAGTCAAATACCAAAGATGAATTCCATGATATAAACACTGTTTTTGTTTCAAAAAAGCATGCAGAAAGGCATAGTGCACAATGTTACGTCTACAATGGACTCGACCCTGAAGACTATGGCACTCCTGATTTTAAAAAGAAGAGAAACTATGTTCACTTTTTAGCTAAAGCAGCCTGGAGAGTAAAAAATATAAAGGGTGCTATAAAGATTGCACAAAAAAGTAAATCCCATATGCACGTATTAGGTGGTACCAGGCTTAATCTTCACATGGGATTCAGATTAACGCTGGACCCTAGAATTCACTTTCACGGGATGATCGGTGGTGATGCCAAAAATAAGATATTAAATGACTCCACAGGGCTTATTTTTCCTGTAGTGTGGCATGAGCCTTTCGGTATTGCGATTACTGAGAGTATGTATTTCGGTAATCCCGTATTTAGTACGTCATACGGGTCTCTGCCGGAAATCGTAAATAATGAGTCAGGTGTTATAGCCAATAATGTGAGTGATCTGGCTGAAGCTGTTAAAAATCGGTCTGATTACAACCATAAGCAAATTCATGAAAGAGTAATGGACTGTTTCACTGTGAGCCAAATGGCAGATAAGTTTCTAAAATTGTATGAAGTGATTTTGGATGGTAAAACATTGAATGACAAAGCACCGACTTACCCCCAAGGAGAAACTAAATTTTTACATTTTGATATGAAATAAAGCTAAGCTTAAAAGGTTTGCAGTTGTCTATACAATTTCTCAATTGGTAACCCTACCACGTTAAAATAAGAGCCTTTGATTTCTGTAATCCCTATCATGCCAATCCACTCTTGTATGCCGTAGGCACCTGCCTTATCGTATGGTTCGTATTTCTCTATGTAGTATTTTATTTCTTCGTCAGAGAGAGTTTTAAAAGTCACATCAGTACAATCGTCAAAAGAAGTCTGCTTTTCACTACTAAAAAGACTAACCCCCGTGATTACCTGATGGGTCGTGTTTGAGAGCGATCTGAGCATGTTAAATGCCTCTTCTTTACTCTGTGGCTTACCTAAAATTGTATTGCCTTTCAAAACAACCGTGTCGGCCGTAATCACAATTTTTGAATTAATATCTTCATTAAAAGCCTGCGCTTTCTTTTCGGCTATGTATTTAGCCACCTCAAGAGGTTCCAGGTCATCAGGGTAAGACTCATCAACGTCTTTAGTAACTACCTCAAACTGAAAACCAGCCTCCTTTAGAAGAGCCTGGCGCCTCGGTGATTTAGAAGCAAGAATAAGGGGGAAGCTTAAATTCATCTTCTTTAATTGAGCTAAATAAGAATCCACAAATTACTTTTGGATAGAAATAGGTCGATTTCTGAGGCATGGTATAACCACTGTGACACACACGCTTTACGTCCTCCATGGAGATGTCGTTGGTGATTAATGCCATTTGAGCTTCTTTTTTTATCACTCTAGCCAGGCAATCACCAAAGCTCCGATCAAACCTAATGTTCTCTGATTTACGTTGGTCTTTTCCTTTAATCCCCAGCACTTTTTCTATCACAAAATAGTGCATGACTGTAAGATCTAATTTTTTGATTACATCAGGAAAGTTCCACTCCAAAGTATCAATCTTCTCCGGCTTAAGCCTGATTTTATATGCACGATCGTTAAACAAAACCCCAAAGGCCCATTGCTTACCCAAAATTATCTCATTGATCGTATGCGCCTCTTCAACAGGTTTAATGATAAAGTCTTCTTCCAACTTCTTCATTACCTCATTTTCATCAAAATCAGGTAAATTTTCAATAACTCTATGCGTAGGAAGAATTCTTAGGTCATCCGCCTCAGTATTTGTGAGAAACATGAGGTGATAGTTGTACCCTTCATTACCTGTATGGTTGGGATTAGCAGCTGTTTGAGTTTTGCGATGCATCAAAGACCCTTCATAGCGATGATGTCCGTCAGCTAATATGATCTTTTTATCTTCTATTAGCTTTAAAAACTTTTTAATCGTTTCGGCATCATGAATAACGCTAAGTACATCTTTAACCCCTTGGTAGTCCTCAGTTTCATAGATTGGGTTTCTCATACTCTCATCCATGTACTTCTCGAGCTCGAAGTTTGGATCGGTGTAGAGGCCATGAGTAGGACTCACATTAAGTAAAGTCTTTTCCAGCACTTCGACACGATCATTTACCGACTGAGGTATTGTGTTCTCATGTCTTAGGATCATGCTATCTTCATCATCCCAATCGTACGCTCTTATATTACAAATAAACCCCTTTCTACAATAGGTTTTAGTGCTTCCTGCTAAAGAGAAATATTGATAATAAACATAGATCCCCGGTAAAGCATCTTGCTTGATAGTGCCTTCGCGCTTCCACTTGTCAAGTAACTCTCTTGCACCTTCAAAGGCATTATTACCCCTGGGCACAGAGAGATGAATACTATTTAGCTCGTTTTGATATAATTTTTCACGTTGCTTTCTAGATACAACATCAAATAGGGGTGAGGTTAACGATTCAATATCATTGGTCAAACTTTTATCGTACCGCCACGCCCTTAGAGGTCTAATTTCAGCCATATTTAGCTATTTCTCCAGGCTCTTTTTCTCCAGTTGCTCGTACCAGACTTCACTTGTTGAGCACCTTGTTCATTAGCCTTTTTACTTTCTTTAACCATCATCGCAGATAAAACACCTGCTATTTCTAATTCTTCTTTTTTGTTTTCGCCCTCCAGCACTGAAGGTTCGAAGTATTTGTCAACGAATTTAGTATCAAACTTTCCTGAGATGAATGCCTCGTGATTAAATACGAATTTACCAAAGCCCATAGTAGTTTCAATACCAGAGATGTCGTACTCTTCAATAGCTCTTAGCATCCTCTTGATAGCTAACTCTCTGGTATCAGCAAATGTTACCAGTTTGGCTATCATCGGGTCATAATGTATCGGAATATCCATGCCTTGTTCGAAACCATCATCTACACGGACGCCCGGTCCTTGAGGTCTGTTGTAAGTCTTTAAGGTACCGATATCTGGCAGGAAGTTATTGGCCGGGTCTTCAGCATACACTCTTAATTCGATCGCATGACCGGTAAATGAAAGCTCTTCCTGAGTATATCCTAAAGCTTCCCCTTCAGCAATTCTAATTTGTTCTTTAACAAGGTCAACACCGGTTATTTCTTCTGTTACAGGATGCTCTACCTGCAGACGTGTATTCATTTCTAAAAAGTAGAAATTGAGTTTCTCATCTACAATAAATTCTACCGTACCTGCTCCATAATAATTACAGGCTTTCGCCACACCAATGGCCGCTTCACCCATAGCTTTTCTCTTCTCCTCAGTAAGTACAGCTGATGGTGCTTCCTCGATTACTTTTTGGTGTCTTCTTTGTACCGAACACTCACGGTCAAATAAGTGAACAATATTGCCATGTTGATCACCAAGTATCTGAAATTCGATGTGCTTAGGTGAGCCGATAAACTTTTCTATAAATACAGCTCCATCACCAAAAGCAGACTTAGCCTCACTTACAGCACGGTCCATCTGCTCTTCAAAATCAGCTTCCTGCTCTACAATTCGCATACCTTTACCACCACCACCGGCAGAAGCCTTTATTAATATTGGATAACCAATTTCTTTAGCTATTTTCTTAGCCGCAGGTATATCTGTTATGGCTTCCTCAGTACCCGGAACCAATGGCACATCATACTTGCCAACAGCTGCTTTAGCGGCAAGCTTACTTCCCATTACGCTTATAGCTTCAGGAGAAGGGCCGATAAATATAATCCCGTTTTCAGTTACGGTTTTGGCAAATTCAGAATTCTCTGAAAGGAATCCGTAACCCGGGTGTATGGCATCAACATCTAATTTTTTACAGACATCAATGATTTTATCAATACGCAGGTAAGATTCTGTAGAGGCCGGTGGGCCAATACAAACCGCCTCATCAGCATACCTTACGTGTAGTGC
>NZ_SMMD01000849.1 GCF_009711475.1 Fulvivirga aurantia | reverse complement strand
TTTTATTTTATAGTGGTTGTTATATTCTTAGTATTTAGTACATAGATATTGTTAGTTAGAATCGACTCCTTTCTTTTACACATGTCAAATCTCATTTCACAATTCCGAACTCTCATATCTAATTATTCCGCGACTATTTGATCTTTATATTTCAAATTGACGCGTTCATACGTATTCCATCCCTTTCGGGGCAAAATCTCCTTATAGAAGATTTTCAGTTTCTTAAACTTTTTCTCAAAACCTTCAGGTGTTCCAAACTCTACGATTTGCTTTGTCACCTGCGGATAAATGAGAATGTTTAAGTTCTTATCTATCTCCATTTGTGCGATCTGCGCACTCCAAAACTCATCTTTATAAATGAAGTTGAGCATTTCATAGATGGCCTCACCATCTTCTGTATCTAATAAGTTGGCTCCAATTTGATTGAAAAACTTACCGGATAGGATGACGGCTCTTGTATTATATTTTCTAGAAATTGGCAAATACGTGCCATCCATTGCGATATAACTTGCATTCTTACCCACCACTCTCGCAAATGGTCTGCGTAGCTCTGCTTCCACTAGCATATTTCCTTTCAAGTCGCGATAGATTTGTATGCCCTTTATAAATGACTCTTGTTCTACGCGCTGTTCAATTTCTTTCAGATTGAGATCATCGAAACTGCTGCCTATTATCACCTCATCGCCATTGGCAGTCATAAGCTGGAGAATGTCATTTTCATCGACAAAGTAATTGCCGTTTTGATTCTCGATGCGTATTACGATATCCTGACAGGTATTATCAGTACTCTTGCGCTCCGTAAAACCAATTATGACCATTGCCACAACCAGGGCCAGCATCACTTTGACGGTATGTGTGAAATGTATCTTACGCAGCATTGTACTTCACTTTTAATTTTTCTTTAATAGGCAATACCAACTTATCGATATCACCTGCACCAATAGTTGCTACTACTTCGAGGTCTTTGTCATTTAGCATCTCTAGTAAATTCTCCTTTCTTACAATTTGCTTAGCATCTAAATCTATCTGCTTCAAGATTATGTCAGAGGTCACCCCTTCTATAGGCTCCTCACGAGCAGGGTAGATATCCAGCAATATCACTTCATCTGCCAGGCTAAGACTTTTTGCAAATCCATCAGCAAAATCTCTGGTACGTGAGTACAGGTGCGGCTGGAAAATAGCAGTAACCTTCTTATCGGGGTATAAAGCCTGTAATGATTTGAGAAAGGCCTCGATCTCAACAGGGTGGTGAGCGTAATCATCAACAAACACAAGGTTAGGGTGCTTAATGACGTACTCAAACCTGCGCTTCACTCCTTTATAAGCCTTAATTGCAGGTTTTATTTTTTCGGGTGCCACACCCAATTGCAATGCTACAGCAATTGCTACTGTTGCATTTTCTACATTATGAAAACCAGGGACGCCAAGTTCAAGACCGTCAATGTTATGCAGCTCGTCACGATAATCAAAGACAAAAAATCCATTATTCATGGTAATATTACTGGCAAAAAATTGCCCCTGGTTAATGCCATAGGTATGAAGTGGTTGTTTGAAATTTTCATCAACCAATTCACTAGCTATTTTCTCACTGATAAATAATGTACCTGTGCTTTTTAACTTATTTATAAATTCTTTAAATGATGTATGCAGGCTATTTTCATCGCCATAAATGTCTAAATGATCAGCATCAGCAGAAGTGACCACAGCTATATTTGGATTAAGCGTCAGAAATGAGCGATCAAACTCATCCGCTTCAACTACAGCAATTGTATCATCTGCAATACGCTCGTTGGCTATGAAGTTTGACTCGTAATTAGTAGCTATTCCACCAAGGAAAGCCGCTATATCAAGACCTGCATGCTTAAGTATGTGCGCTACCATAGAAGAGGTAGTAGTCTTACCATGTGTACCGGCAATGGCCACAGTTTGCATGCTTGCAGTAATATGGCCTAGTGCTACCGAGCGCTTCATGACTGTAAAGCCTTGATCTCGCAGGTAGTTAAACTCTTTATGCAGTTTGGGAATAGCCGGAGTATAGATCACCAAAGCATCTTTTTTATTGCTAATGACCTTTTCAGGAATGTTATTTACCTCATCTTCAAAGTGAATTTCAATGCCCTCCTCTATTAATTTTGAGGTGAGCGATGTTTCTGTCTTATCATAACCAGCTACATAGAAGCCACTACGCTTAAACCATCGGGCAAGCGCACTCATACCGATACCTCCGATACCTATGAAGTAGACGCTATGGTAGCTGTTTATATTCACTTAATTAATTCCATTAATTCATCCACAATATTCTTTGTCGCATCTGGTTTAGACAGCTTTCTAATATTTGAGCTTAACCGGTTTTGTAGCGACTCGTCATTCAGTAAGTCAAGCACTGTTCTCACCAACTTATCCATGGCTTCTTTATCAGTGACCATAAGAGCTGCTTCCTTATTCACATAAGCCATTGCATTTTTCGTCTGATGATCCTCTGCTACATTAGGTGATGGAATAAATATCACTGGCTTACCAACTACCGCCAACTCAGACACTGAAAGAGCTCCGGCCCTGCTTATGACCACATCAGAAGCCCCGTAAGCCAAATCCATTTCTTTAATAAACTCGTGTATTCTCACACCTGTAAGCTGCATATCTGCAACTTTTGACTGCACTTCGTCATAATAAAAGCGGCCTGTTTGCCAGATAACCTGATAGCCAGCTTCTGACAAGGCCATCACCCCTTTTAGCATAGAGCGGTTTATGGTACGAGCCCCAAGACTTCCTCCTATCACCAGAATAGTCTTCTTATTGGTTTCTAAACCAAAGTGCTTTAAAGCGTCAATTCTTTTTTGGCCGGAATAAATAATGTCCTTCCTAACCGGATTTCCAGTCAGCCTTATCTTGCTTTTCGGGAAATACCTGTCCATATTTTCGTAGGCAACACAAACCTTATTCACCTTTTTACCCAGGCTTTTATTAGTCATGCCTGCATGAGAATTTTGCTCCTGCACTATGCTTGGCAATTTCTTGCTCGTTGCCGCCAACATGATAGGACCGCTCGCATAGCCTCCAAAGCCAAGCACTGCATTAGGCTTAAACTTCTTGACTAATTTCTGTGCTGCCAGGTAGCTAAAGAGGACTTTAAACGGGAAGTAGAGATTCTCAATCGTCACCCTACGCTGAAATCCGCTAATCCACAAACCGATGATTTGATAGCCAGCCTCAGGTACTTTTTTCATTTCCATTCTACCTTTGGCGCCTACAAATAATATTTGCGCACTCGGGTAACGGCTCTTGATCTCATTTGCCACAGCAATAGCCGGGTAAATGTGACCTCCAGTGCCCCCTCCGCTTATTATGAATCGATATGGTTTGTTTTCAGTCATTAAGCTGCTTTCACCATATTTTTAATTGTACCAGAAGATTTACTATTCCAGGACTGATCAAACTCACCCCTGCTTACACTCAAAATAATGCCTATAGAAAGTCCTGTAAATAAAAGAGATGTACCTCCCATACTTATCAATGGCAAAGGCAGACCGGTAATCGGCCCAAGACCTACCACAACTCCCATATTTACCATGGCTTGTACTACAATGGCAAAACTCAGCCCTGCCGAGAGCAAGCCACCAAATGCTCTTTCGCTTTTCACCACTGCCTTCATACCTCTCGACAGTAAGATCAAGTAGAGTATTAAAACTATGACACCACCTGCCATGCCGTACTCTTCGATAATGATCGCATAAACGAAATCTGAATAAGGATGCGGTAGTATATTTCTTTGTTGACTTTGACCTGGACCCTTGCCTACTACTCCCCCAGTGGCTACTGCAATTCGTGCATGTTTAGCCTGAAAAGGAAGCTCTTTGCCACTCATAAAGTTTTCGATCCTGTTCTTTGCAGTTTCCCCACGCACACCAAACTTAAGTGCAGCTACACCTGCCAGAGCTCCTACAAAAACCAACATGGCCAGGTACTTCACAGGCACACGACCAATAAACATGATCAACATGCAGGTAAGAAATAAGAGTATGGCTGATGATAAGTTTGTAAGTGCAATTAATCCGCATATAACCCCACACCAGATAAGAATAGGAATCAATGACTCTTTGAAATCAGCGATATTTTGCTGACGCTTGGATAACATACTAGCCAAACTTGTGATCAATGCTAAACTCGCCAAATCAGACGGCTGAAAAGAAGCGTTAATCACTGGCACATTTATCCAACGGCTGGCATCATTGAGACTTACACCATTAGTAAATGTGTAAATCAACAAAGGAACGCTGATCCACAATGCAAATCTTGAGAGCTTTGAGTAATACCTATAGTCTACTTTATGTGCAAACCACATGGCCAAAAGTCCAACCCCGACAAGCAATGTATGCTTTAATAAATATGTCTCAGGGTGACTCATGCGCTTAAAAGCAAGAGTGCCAGTAGCGCTATAAACCACGAGAATGCTTATCAAAGACAAAGCAAAGACTACCGCCCAAATTACCGGGTCGCCCTTCAAGTGTTCATCTACCCATGCTTTCACCTTGCTCATTGATTCGATGATTTATTTTCAAACTCTTTCTTTAATTCGATCACAGCATCTTTAAACTGATTACCACGATCCTCGTAATTTTTGAACAAGTCAAAACTTGAACATGCCGGAGATAACAACACCACATCATTTGCCTGCGCATAATCCATGGCAGATCGAACTGCGGTTTTCATATTATCCGTTTCCAGCAGGTTAATTATCTCTTTGTGAAAGGCTTCTCTTAGCTTGCTGTTATCTTTACCCAGGCAAACCAAAGCTTTCACTTTCTCATTTACAGATTCCATGATCAGGTCATAGTCATTGCCTTTGTCAATACCACCTGCAATCCAGACCAATGGCTCACTAAAGCTTTCTAAAGCATATTTTACAGAATCTACATTTGTAGCCTTACTGTCATTGATAAAAGACACATCATTGATGGTAGCTACGTATTCCAACCTGTGCGCAGCATTTTTGAAAGTTTTTAGCCCATCTCTAATGTCCTTTTCGGAAACACCTAGAATTCTTGCTGCAGTGATAGCGCTCATCATATTGATGGCATTATGCGGGCCTCTTAAGACAGTCTCTCCCTGGCTGATTTCCAGACCATCTTCAAAATACATTACTTCCCCATTGAGATAAGCAGTGCAATCTTGGTCTTGGAGTGACACCCCATGCATGGTGGCAGTGAATTCTCTTTGCGCTATTCCTTCCTTAATCAGCGCATTGTCAGAGAAATTGATGAAATGATTTTCAGCCGTAAGGTTATGTGTTATTCTAAATTTGGAATCACAATATTTTTGAAGACTGTAATCATATCTATCCATGTGGTCTGGAGTGATATTGAGCAGAATGGAGATATGTGGATGGAATGTAGTAAGACCATCTAGCTGAAAACTGCTTAACTCAAGAACATAAAAATCAAATGAATCTTTAATGACTTGCTTTGCCAGACTTTGCCCAACATTACCGGCTAATCCCACATTTAATCCTGCGGATTTCAGTAAATGATAAGTGAGCAGTGTGGTAGTGGTTTTACCATTTGTACCAGTTATGGCTATAAACTTAGCCTCAGTAAAACGAGAAGCAAATTCTACTTCATCAATTACCTCTACACCTTTTGTCTTTAGCTTGCCAACTACTTCAACTTTATCAGGGATACCAGGACTTTTTACTACAGTGTGGCTAGCCAAAATTGTGTCTAAAGAATGTTGATTTTCTTCAAACCGTATTCCAGCTTCCTGCAATTGCTCTTTGAACTTTGTAGCAATAGCACCATTGTCTGAAACAAAAACATCGTAGCCCTTAGCTTTCGCTAAAAGCGCTGCTCCTGTTCCGCTTTCCCCAGCTCCTAATATGGTGATTAGATTTTTGATTTTAGATTTTAGATTTTAGATTTTTTGCCTTTAAAGTTTTAATAGATGTCACATAAATCGCAACCAACTCATCAGCCTCTTTAATAAGTGACTGAATTGCTTCTGAATTTTTACCCTTGTCTACATACTCGATCAGCTCAAGGAAGTACATTGATTCATCAGCCTCTTCTTCAACGATTTTGAGCTTATTTATGAAGTCAGCTGTGCTTTTAGCCCGACAAGCAGCTCTGTAATTGGCACCCACTGAGCTTGCACATCTTAAAAGTTGACGAGAAAATATAGAGAACGACATCGTTTTCGGTAGTTGATCAATTAGATCAATCACACCGACTACAAACCTTTTATTTCTCTCTATTAACTCTTCCTTCCTCATAATCTTAAATCGTAACTCATAATTCTTAATTCTCTTTTATCTTAATTTCAATGTTGCCAAGCTTATAATCGCCAGTAATATTCCCACAATCCAAAACCTTGATACAATCTTGGACTCATGCAATCCTTTCATTTGATAATGGTGATGTAGTGGCGACATCTTAAAAATCCTTCTTCCTTCTCCATATTTCTTTCTCGTATACTTGAAGTATGATACCTGAAGAATCACCGATACATTTTCTATCAAAAAGATGCCACATACCAGTGGAATCATAAGTTCTTTTCTTACCACCAAAGCGATTGTTGCAATGATGCCTCCCAATGCCAATGAGCCCGTATCGCCCATAAAAACTTGGGCAGGATATGAGTTATACCACAGAAAGCCGAGACACGCGCCTACAAAGGCTGTGCAAAAAATCACGACTTCGCTGAGGTTTGGCAAATGCAAAATATTGAGGTAATCACTAAAGTCAACACGACCGGATAAATAAGCGAATATGGCTAAGGTAAGCCCAATAATTGCTGACGACCCTGCGGCCAACCCATCAATTCCATCAGTAATATTTGCTCCGTTTGAAACAGCCGTAATGATGAAAATAACTATGAGCACATACATTGCCCAGGTATAATCATGACTCAAAAACGGGATAAGCATATCATAATCCAGTTCATTATCCTTAAAGAAAGGAACTGTAGTTTTGGTAGATTTTACGTCTTCAAAAACTGCTACCTCCACACCATTTTCAATTCTTACCTCATCTGTATATTCTCTTATCACCACATCATCGTGGAAATAAAGCGTAAGACCAACTACAAGACCTATCGTTACCTGACCTACAACCTTAAATTTCCCTGCTAATCCTTCTTTGTTTTTCTTAAACACCTTGATGTAATCATCTAGAAAACCGATGATACCCAGTCCAACCGTTACCCCTACCAGCAGCATAACATAGACGTTATCAAGCTTGGCAAAGAGTAAAACAGGTATCAAAATGGCCGCAATAATGATGATCCCGCCCATGGTAGGTGTACCTTTCTTTTCCATCTGACCTACTAACCCAAGATCACGGATACTCTCACCCACCTGCTGTCGCTGCAAAAAGTGTATAAGCCGTTTTCCTATGAGCATAGTGATAAAGAGGGATATAACCGCAGCCATGCCCGCTCTAAAGGAAATGTATTGAAATACACTAGCGCCAACCAGGTTAAATTCTCTCTCTAAAAAATCAAATAGATAGTATAACATTTACTAATTCTAGTTTGCAAATAGGTTTAACATTCGTCTTAATACCTCTTTATCATCAAATTGGTGCTTCACACCTTTTACTTCCTGATAAGTTTCGTGACCTTTACCAGCCACTAATATTATGTCTCCTTCTGTAGCCAATAGGCAAGCAGTTTTAATTGCTTCTTCTCTATCGGCCAATACCACAGTTTTTTTATAGTCTACAGGGCTCACGCCTTCTTGCATATCCTTTATAATCGCCATCGGATCTTCATGCCTCGGATTATCTGAGGTCAACACCACTTTATCGCTCAAACCACAAGCTATTGATGCCATAAGCGGCCGTTTTGTCTTGTCTCTATTTCCGCCACAGCCCACAACAGTGATCACCTGCTCATTACCAGTTCGCAACTCATTGATGGTTTCCAGCACATTTTTCAACGCGTCAGGTGTATGGGCATAATCGACAATAGCTGTGATTTTAGCATCAGAAGTCACTTGCTCGAATCTACCGGGAGCGCCTTCGAGTAAAGAAAGTTGCTGTAAAACCTCATCGGCATCTTCTCCAAGAAGTACCGCTGTCGCAAACACTGCTGTAAGGTTGTAGGCATTGAAATCTCCAATCAACCTAAACCAGGCATTTTTACCGTCAATCTCCATTTCAATACCCTGAATGGTGTTGCTCACCAATTTGGATTTGAAATTAGCTACGGTTTTAAGGGCATATGTATTCTTTTCTGCCTTGGTATTTTGAAGCATTACACGCCCGCGCTTATCATCTACATTGCTCAGGGCAAATGCCTGTGCACCAAGACCATCAAAAAGCTTCTTTTTAGCCTTGATATAGGCTTCAAAAGTTTTGTGATAGTCAAGATGATCGTGAGAAATATTTGTAAATACTGCTCCTTTAAAGCTCACTCCTTCAACACGATGCTGCTCAAGCGCATGAGAACTCACTTCCATAAAGCACAATTCACAACCTGATTCCACCATTTGAGCCAATAGCTCGTTAAGCCTCAATGCATCTGGTGTTGTGTGAGATGATGGTATTACTTTATCATTGATCTGATTTTGGACGGTAGAAATCAGGCCTACCGGAAAACCAAGTTTTTTATATAAATCAAATAGTAATGTAGCTATCGTGGTTTTTCCATTTGTGCCGGTTATACCCACCAACTTAAGCTTGGAGCTAGGGTTTCCGTAAAAATTAGAGGCAATAAGTCCTAAGGCCGCTGCTGTATTTTGCACAGCAACATAGGTTACACCATCTATAATATCCTCTGGCAATTCTTCGCACACGATGGTTTCTGCACCAGCCTCAATAGCTTTATCGATATAATCATGACCGTCTACCTGAGTACCTCTCACAGCCACAAATAGCGAACCTTTACCAACCTCTCTAGAATCAAAAGTGACTGACTTGATCTCTCGCTGCATATCTCCCGAAGCAGAAATCAAAGAAACTTTATACAATATGTCTCTCAACTCAGCCATCAACTCAATTTAATTTTAATGTCAATCCCTTTTACCACTCTCTTACCTACTGGTAATGACTGCTCAGTCACTCTTCCTGAGCCTTCCACTACCACATCCAATCCTGTTTGCTCTAACACAAACAGAGCATCACGCAAAGTCATGCCTGTTACATCAGGCACAGTATTTTGAGTGGTCTTATTTTCTACCCATTTTACTGCATTGCCATAAACCTGCGTACGTACCCAATCGCTCTCAGTAGCTGAATGATTAGAAATACCAAGCTCATTACAGAGCAACTTTAAGTCTTTAGAATTACCAGATCTAATCACTGGAAAGACTCCACTCTCTGCTATAAACTCTTTAGGCATAGCATCGTGCATGTCAATGTCTCTTGAATAAATATTATCGGCTATCTCCTTAAAAACCGGAGCTGCCACATTGCTACCGTATTGCCTCCACCCTTTAGGGTTTTGGATAAGCACTACTGCACTATATTTAGGATTGTCTGCCGGGAAATAACCAGCAAAAGAAGTGGTATACTTTCTCGTGTACCGACCGTTTTCTAATATTTGAGCAGTACCGGTTTTACCAGCTATTTTGTAATGTGCATTATTAATATTCTTGGCTGTTCCTCTTTCCACAACACCTTCAAGCATAACTCTTAGCTTAGCGAGTGTTTCTTCAGAGCAAATTCTATCGTTAAGTGTAGTAGGCCTGAAAGTTTTCAATTCTTTGTCGGCCATTTTCACCTTCTTGACAATTATAGGACGCATCATTTTCCCTCCATTAGCCACGGCATTATACATAGCAAGCGTTTGTAAAGGAGTAATTTCCAGGCCATACCCATAAGCCATCCATGGTAATGTTATACCACTCCAGCCTTTATCATTAGGCCTTTTAATTTTAGGCATACCCTCTCCTTTTATTTGTACACCAAGCGGTTTTGAAACGCCAATATTATCCAGGTATTCTACGAAGCGCTCTGGAGTTTTACCAAAATGCCTATCGACCAATTTTGCCATGGCCACATTACTTGATCGCTCGAAGGCATCTTGAATGGTAATAGTGCCATAGCCGCCTTTCTCGTGATCACGAACAACATCATTATAGAATTTGAATGTACCATCTCCAGTATCGATACTATCAGACAATTTGATATTGGTGTCTTCGAGCAATGCGATCATTGTAGCCAACTTAAAAGTAGAGCCCGGCTCTCTTAGGCCACCTACTGCGTAGTTGTATCTTTCGTAATAGTAACCCTTTGCATTTCTGCTGAGATTAGAAATTGCTTTAATCTCTCCAGTACTCACTTCCATTACGGCCACTACACCATAATCTGCTTCATGATACTCTAGCGCTCGTAAAAGTGCAGTTTCACTCACATCCTGAAGATTGATATCAATGGTCGTTTCTATGTCTTTACCGTGCTCAGTTTTAACTTGAGAACCATCAAAAACAGGCTTCCAATTGCCTCCTGCTATCTTTTGATACAATGCTTCACCATTCTTACCAGCCAGCTCTTCATTAAAGCTGTACTCTAAACCAGCCCCTCTGTTATTTTCATTTATAAAGCCAATGGTTCTTTTACTGAGGTTAGAGAAAGGTCTAAATCGCTTGTCTACTCGCTCGAATATTACGCCTCCGCCTAATCTTCCTTCACGGAATATAGGCCAACTTTCCATTACCTTTTTCTCCTGATAGTCAACCTGCCTGCGATTTACTACAACGTATTGTCTGTTTTCAGCTCTGGCATTTTTGAATACTCGCTTGTAGCTCTCAATGCTTTTGTCTTTAAAATGATTTGAGAGATAATAGGCCAAGCTATCTATACCTTCATTAAACACACTTTCAGAGGCAATTGTAGCATCAAATGCTATTTTATAGAATGGCAAATCGGTAGCAAGTAAGCTTCCATTATCGGAGTAGATGTTTCCCCTTGTGGCTTTGACCTGACGGTACTGAAAGGTTGTTTGGTCGGCAATCTTTTGCCACTTTTCACCCTCGCCAAACTGTATATCACCCACCTTCACAGCAATAGCTACTGCGAAAAGGGCCGTCATAAGAAACGCAACCCTAACCCTCAGTAATATTGATTTTTTAATGTTCACC
>NZ_SMMD01000881.1 GCF_009711475.1 Fulvivirga aurantia | reverse complement strand
TTACAGCGATAATAGTAATTATCTTATTCTATTTCCTGGCGAGATGGATAGGAAAAATAATCGTAAAAATATATAAGAAACGAGACCGGAGTAATCTCGGAAGGATGCTTGGTGGGCTTGGTAAATATATTGTATTGGCGCTTGGGATCATGTTTGGGCTTACCATAGTAATACCAAAATTAAACCCGGGTGATCTCATAGCTGGCCTGGGGGTATCTTCTGTAGCTATCGGCTTTGCTTTTAAAGATATACTCCAAAATTGGCTAGCGGGTTTATTAATCTTAATAAGACAACCTTTTGAAATAAAAGATCAGATAGAGGTAAATGATTTTGAAGGCACTGTTGAAACGATTGAAACCAGGGCTACTATAATAAAGACATATGCCGGAGAACGCATTGTGATACCGAACAGTGAAATCTATACGAATGCGGTAAAAGTAAAGACCGCCCATGAAAAGCGCAGGTCGCAATATGATGTAGGGATAGGGTATGCTGACGATATTGACAAGGCAAGCGAGGTCATTAAGGAAGCCTTGAATAAAGTTGATGGAATCGATAAAGAACATGGAGTTGAAGTACTTCCATGGGGCCTTGATGCGAGTTGGGTCACTTTACGCGTGCGGTGGTGGACGAAAAGTGATCGTGCGAGTGTAGTAAAAGTAATGATGCAGGTAATTAAGACATTAAAACTTACTCTTGATGACGCTAAAATTGACATGCCTTATGAGACTCAGGTACTTTTATTTCATGATCAAACTGAAGATGTTGATGGGGATCGCAGTAAGCAACGAGAAGGTTGGCCTGCAGAAAGTGAAAATGGAAGTACTCCTAAATGGAAAGCGCTCGAAAATAAATAGAAAGAGGCTCCTCACGGAGCCCTCTCATTTTTTACTTATCTATCCGAGATTAGGGATGTGATCATCTAAAACCTTAGCTTCAAAACCCATAATTCTTAAAAGTCTCATGATTGGGCCTGGGTCAACTCTAGATTTTCTCGAATGCACTCTAAGGATCCTGTCTTTATCTTGTAAATCAAAATTTACATCGTAATAAGGAAAATAGTATAACATCATATTTTCCACATTTTGCGCCAATGACCGATCACTTACGTTCGTTGTAAATACCTCTACCATGGTTGATTAGATTTGCTATGCCCAGAAGAAAAGTTGAATATTTACAGTTGTATACGATATTGTCTCTCAGGTGTTTAGAGATATAATCAAGATTTAAAGAATTTTTTAAGCTTGAGGCTTATTCAACTTCCACCTTTTATGACTCCATAGCCAATAAGCCGGCTGCTCTTTTATATGTCTTTCAAGCATGAGCGTGCTTAGGCGCATCACTTCACCGGTTTCGAGGGTTTTTACGTCTTCTGCCAAAACCTCATAGACCACTTCATAATACCCTCTTTTTACTTTTGTTATATTACCAAAGACCACCGGTAGATCATGCTCTCTGGCAAATTTTTCTGCACCAAACTGAACTGCTGTATCCTGATTTAAAAACTTCATCCAATAAGCTCTCTGCCTTTTTTTAGGACACTGATCAATGCCAAAAATATAAATAGTTGGGCCTTTTTTATTTTTAAGCATTTCCTCCTTTTGCGAAGTTGGAATCATATCAAGTCCATACCTGGAGCGGCTCTCCCTCATTTTTTTATCAAAAACAGGATTGGTCAATGCGGTGTACAAAGCAACAGCATTATGTTTGATCTGTAAGGCGCAGACTACAGCATACAACTCCCAATTGCTATTATGTCCACCTACAGTAACTACATCTTTACCTTGTTCATAAAACTTGTCCAGCACTTCGGGATTTTTAACCCGTAATCTTTGAAGTGCTTCTTCCTTAGATATGGTGAAGGTTTTGATACTCTCCACAATAAGATCTGACAAGTGGCGATAAAACTCCTTCTCTATTGCTCTCAACTCAGCCTGGTCTTTTTCAGGAAACGAGTTTTTGATGTTGTTAAAAACTACTTTTCTTCGATAGCCAAACAGTCGATATACCACAAAAAATATAACATCTGAAATGATATATAATATCCCAAATGGCAAATAGGAAAGCGGAATCAGCAGGCCATAATACAAAATTCTAGTACCCATAGCCTGCTAATATAAGTGCTGCTGAATGATTTGTAAGAAATAATCGTGGGTTAAAAACCTTAAAGACAACCAAGTCGCCTACGATTTAAAAAAGCTCTCTGCTTTCTCAACCATATTTGTCGAGCCGATAAATAACGGGACTCTTTGATGATATTCTTTGGGTTCGATGTCTAAAATTCTTTCAATTCCGGTAGAGGCTTTACCTCCGGCTTGTTCGGCTATAAATGCCAGGGCATTACACTCGTACATCAAGCGCAACTTTCCATTTGGTGAACTTGCTGTTTGTGGATAAATATAAATTCCTCCTTTTAGTAAGTTTCTGTGAAAATCTGCCACCAACGAGCCGATGTACCTGCCCGAAAGATTAGACGATTTACAATGCTCCACGTAATCTTTAACCGGTTGAGGGAAGCTATTGTAAGATCCTTCATTTATAGAGTACATTTTACCATTTTTAGGTATGCACATATCAGGGTGGGATAAGAAATATTCACCAAGTGAGGCTTCAAATGTAAATCCGTTTACACCATGGCCTGTAGTATAAACCAACATGGTAGAAGAACCATAAAGTAGATAGCCTGCTGCCACCTGCTCTGATCCTTTTTGAAGTACATCTTCTTTAGTTATTGGCGTACCTATTGGTGATTTTCTACGATAAACTGAAAATATCGTACCTATCGACACATTTACATCGATGTTTGAAGAACCGTCTAACGGATCAATTGCAATCACATACTTACCGTTATTGTTTAGGTCAGTCACATCTTCATCTTCCTCTGAAATTAGAGCTGCGGCCTCACCCCCTTTTGTAAGTGCTCTTGTAAACCTTATGTTGGCCAGTACATCGAGCTTCTGTTGCTCTTCGCCTTGTATATTTTCTGTACCGATTGGTCCTGCGATATTAATAAGTCCCGCCTTGTTAATCTCCCGGTTTACTACTTTGCCTGAGAGTGCGATATCACGCAATAACTGCGAAAGCTCACCTGATGCGTATTGAAACTCATCCTGTTTTCTTTTAATAAATCTATCGAGGGCAGTTCCAATGGGTAAAGCAATCCGTGAATCTTCCATAAAATTGTTCAAGAGTTTTAAGTGTGTTTGACTTTTATACTTCTATTTTTGAGCAAATTTAACACTTATATTGAATCATTCAATCGTTTGCAGACATGAAGGTTTTTAAGTTTGGAGGAGCGTCTATAAAAAGTGCTGAGGCAATAAAAAACATGAGCCGGATAATCAGCAAATATGCTGATGAGAAGCTGCTTGTGGTAGTATCTGCCATGGGAAAATCTACCAATGCGCTTGAAAATATTTTGAATTGTAAATTCAAAAACAAGGACCACCTCACTCCCCTTTCAGAGCTAAAAAATTATCATGTTGAGATAATGAATCAACTGTTTGAAGAGGAACATAACGTTTTTGGTCTGGTAAATACAATATTTGATTACCTGGAAGAGACATTGGCTAAATCATATGCCTATGATAAGATGTATGACCAGACGGTGTCTTGCGGTGAGCTACTCTCTTCTACCATTATTGCTGAGTTTTTGAAAGAAAAGCACATCAGGACGCATTGGTTAGATGCCCGTGATTACATAAAAACCAATGCCAACTTTAGAGAAGGTCTTGTTGACTGGCATGTAACAGAAGAGCTGATAAAGCATGATGTGCATGATATTGCTGCCAGCAAATTGATTATAACACAAGGCTTTATCGGCAGCACCTCAAAAGGTGAAACCACCACTTTGGGACGCGAAGGCTCTGATTTTACGGCAGCAATTTTTGCAAGTGCGCTGGAAGCTGAGCATGTCTGTGTCTGGAAAGATGTACCGGGCATACTTAATGCAGACCCTAAGCTTGTGCCTGACGCCATACTCTTTGCTGAGTTACCCTATCATGAAGCGGCTGAGATGACTTACTACGGAGCCTCTGTGATACATCCCAAAACAATCAAGCCATTAGCCAACAAGCACATACCTTTATTGGTGAAAAGCTTCGACAAACCCGACCAACCAGGTACTATCATTCATGATTGTACCATAGATGCACTACCTCCCTGCACCATAATTAAAAACGATCAGGTATTAATATCATTTAAAGTGCTGGATTTTACTTTTGTAAATGAAGAAAATCTGAGTCTTATTTTTCATGAGCTTTCGCAGGTCGATTTAAAAATCAACATCATGCAAAATTCGGCCATCTCTTTTTCTATTGTTGTAGATAATCAACCAGTGAAGATCGACAGATTAATAGAAGCTCTGAAGCCTCATTTTGAGATAAGATATAACACTGGCTTGCAACTCGTAACAGTAAAAAACTACACTAAAGAGAAAATTGATAGCTACGGCAAAATGAGTAATATTTTACTTGAGCAGATTTCCAGAAATAATTACAGAATCCTGACTTCACCAAGCTTGTAAAAGCTAGGCTTTTACTTCTAAATCATGCTTTTTGATCAACCAATCGAGTAAGTTGTTTACTGATCGGTCGATTATATCATATACCTTTTGAAAACCATCCGCACCTCCAAAATAGGGATCCGGAACATCTGCATTTTTATCAGT
This sequence comes from Fulvivirga aurantia, assembly GCF_009711475.1. Taxonomy (GTDB): domain Bacteria; phylum Bacteroidota; class Bacteroidia; order Cytophagales; family Cyclobacteriaceae; genus Fulvivirga; species Fulvivirga aurantia. Next base: position 8,770 of record NZ_SMMD01000881.1, on the reverse strand, counting down.
TTCATCAAAAAATCGCATGAGCATCATTTTATCTGTAAACTCCTTGGTTTCGTCTATTCTCTCGATACAATTTTTATTAGCCTCATCCATTGTGATTAGGTAAGTGAATTTTCTGAAATCACCTTTTTCAAATTGTCTTGCCTTATGATTAAGCTCAATCCCATTAGATTTTGCATTTGCTATGGTTCGCTCGTCAGGCTGCTCTCCTATATGATATTTGCTCGTTCCACACGAATCGACCTCTATTTCATCTTCAAGGCCTTTTTCCTTCACAAGCTTTTTCAAAACCCCTTCTGCCAGTGGTGACCTGCAAATATTTCCCAAACACACAAAAAGTACTTTTACCATGCTATCTATTTTTATCTATATTTTATAAAACAACAAAATAAATAAACGATTGGTTACTTATGTAATGTTTGCTGTATGTAAAAGTACATAGCACTTTTTACTCACCTGTTTAGTATGGTTAGTAAGGGCCGCCTTTGTAAAAAAGGCGGCTTTTCTTTTTATTGCGGGCAACTACAAAATAAAACCAATACACATGGAATTTATAAAAGTAAATGAAGCCTACGCAAAGCATATTGCACTCATAGAACTTAATCGACCAAAGGAGCTCAATGCCCTTAATTTACAACTCATGGGAGAGTTGAGAGATACGCTCAAAGCGCTCGATGATAACGATGAGGTGCGAGTAATTATACTTACCGGAAATAAAAAAGCCTTTGCAGCTGGTGCAGATATAAAACAAATGGCTAATAAAACTGCCATTGATATGTTGAAAATTGACCAGTTTAGCACATGGGACCAAATAAGAAAAACTAAGAAGCCATTGATTGCAGCAGTCTCAGGATTTGCTCTTGGTGGTGGTTGTGAGTTGGCGATGACTTGCGATATGATCATAGCTTCTGAGTCGGCCAAGTTTGGACAGCCGGAAATAAAAATTGGTGTTATGCCAGGTGCCGGAGGTACCCAGCGATTGACAAAAGCTATCGGCAAGGCTAAAGCCATGGAACTAGTACTTACCGGTCGATTTATTTCTAGTGAGGAAGCCATGAGTTACGGGCTGGTAAACAAGGTGGTGCCAGTAGAAATGTACATGCATGAAGCTACTTCTTTGGCAAAGGAAATTGCTAATATGTCGCCAATTGCTGCACAACTTGCCAAAGAATCTGTAAATCGCTCATTTGAAACTCACCTGGATGAAGGCCTTACTTTTGAGCGAAAAAACTTTTATCTCACTTTCTCATCTGAAGATCAAACCGAAGGGATGCAGGCGTTTGTTGAGAAAAGAAAACCTGAGTATAAAGGCAAGTAATTAAAAAAAGTAAATAGCTATAAACACAAATGGCATCCCTCACAGGATGCCATTTTATTTTTTAAATATTCTTTTATAATTATCTCACAGAGAAGCCAAAGCCTACAGTAAGCGTATTATACTTTTGAATGGTATAATCTGCATGAAGCGTAACGATAGCCAGTTTTAGCCTCATTCCAGCAGAAATACGTGCTCCACTTTCATTTACACCAATTCCTATTGGGTCGGTCACTACTTCTTCTACTACCCCAAAATCATCTCTTAATTCGTAATCACCTTTAAGAGCGAGATCAGAAGTAACTTTATTAAAACCAAGTCCACCATAAAGCGTCAAAACAGAAAATTTCTTTGAAATGATCCCCTGAAATGTCCAGGTGTTTACATCAAATGCAGCTATTCCGTTGTCTGTTGTCACTTCACCTCCACCTCCAGAAGCACTTTCTTCAGCAAGATCATATGATAAAGAGATATCAGTAAACCCTATTAGTACAGAAAGATCAAATGGCGCCAACTTTATACCAGGGATCCATTGCTTAATATCATGCATTGCTGCAAAACCCACGAGTTTAAACGAACCGTTTCCGTCAAATTCTATCTCTGGTGTCCATCTGATTTTAAGATCAGTATTTTTATAAATTCCAATACCGAGCTGTGCCATAGGTACCGGTACTGCTTGCATACCTGTATTCTCCTTTAATGCTAAACCTTCCGGTCCGTCAAAATCGACTGAATTGCCATTATTGTCTGTAAATTCATATCTAGAAGGTACCTCATCACCAAATATGGTAGGCACTGTTCTGTCACCGGTGCCAGACGATATTAAAGTTGTATTTTGAAGGTTGAGGTTGTCAGGATTAAAAAACAAATCTTCATCTGGTACTCTTGCAGAATTGACCGTGATTGTAAGGTCAAAACCTAATGATTTATGAGGCTTGGCGGTATTATACCACCCATTTCCTAAAGCTGTACCAAACCCTTTCATAAAAGGATTAATATAAGCTCCCATCAATTCGTTTGCATCAGAGGTCCCTGCTCTTAGAAGTGTTTGTAAATCATCTTGAGCTGAGGCATTTACCGCAACAATCGAAACAAGCGTGGCAGACACCGTAAGCGTTCTTAGTATACGTTTTATCATTTTTCTTTAGATTTTATGTACACGAATATAAAAACATATGGCCTAATAAGTAAAGCCTATGGTTGGATAGATATTTATTATATGCATTTAGTAACCAACATTTCGATTCATTTATTCTGATGGGTATATTTGCACCCGAGTGCGAAAGCACACTTTTTAGAATTTAATGTTGAATTATAAATACAAACTAAATTTATGTCACTAGTAGGAAAAAAAGCACCGGTTTTTACAGCACCGGCCGTATTAAACGGAGAAGAAATAGTAGAAGATTTTAACTTAAGCGATTACATCGGTAAGCAAGAAGTTATCCTTTTCTTTTACCCAAAAGATTTCACTTTTGTATGCCCAACTGAGATTCACGCTTTTGAGCAAAAGAAAGCTGAATTCGAAAAAAGAGGTGTGCAGGTAATTGGTGTATCTTGCGATACTGAAGATACTCACCTTGCATGGTTGATGACTCCAAAAGCTAACGGTGGAATCGAAGGTGTAACTTACCCGTTAGTAGCTGATGCTTCTAAAACTATCGCTTCTAACTATGGTGTACTTGGTGGAGACTGGAACTACACTGAAGAAGGTGAACTTACTTTCGAAGGAGCTCCTATCTCATACAGAGGTACATTCTACATAGATAAAGAAGGTATCGTAAGACACGAAACTGTAAACTTCTTCCCTATTGGTAGAAATATCGATGAGTACATAAGAATTGTAGACGCATGGCATCATTTCGAAAAGAATGGTGAAGTATGCCCTGCAAACTGGGAAGAAGGTAAAGAAGCGATGCAGGCAAACAGAGATGGTGTTTCTAAATACCTTTCTGCTAACTAAGCACCGATTTTCTAAAAATCATTCAAAAAAAACCCTGACGGATTCGTCAGGGTTTTTATTTTTGTCGTGCAATGACGCTAATATTATACAACGTATTTATTTTTTTTTATAAAGTAGCTATACACTTAGCGTCTCCCTTCGATAATAAAGCTTCTCTTTTTCTACAGGGAAGAAAAGATTGGGAAAATCGTCTGAAAACTGCGCTAAATGGCAATAAGTCACCTGTCGTGTGGTTTCATTGTGCCTCACTTGGTGAGTTTGAGCAAGGTCGACCAGTCATGGAAGCGTTCAAAAAAGAGTTCCCTGAGTATAAGGTATTCCTCACCTTCTTTTCTCCTTCTGGCTATGAAGTAAGAAAAAATTACAACGGGGCCGATTACATTTTTTACCTGCCTTTTGACACCAAATCTAATGCAATAAGCTTTGTAGATATCGTAAAGCCTTCGATGGTGTTTTTTGTTAAATATGAGTTTTGGCACCATTTCACCAAGGCAGTACACAAAAAAAATATACCGCTACTTTCAATATCAACCATTTTCCGGCCCGGCCAAATATTCTTTAAATGGTACGGCAAATTCAATGTCAAAATTCTAAAACGATTCAGCCATTTCTTTTTACAAGACTTACGCTCCAAAGAATTATTAGATAATCTAAAAATCAATAATTGTGAAGTAAGTGGTGACACCAGGTTTGACCGTGTTTGGTCAATTTGCTCTCAACCTAAAGAACTTCCGGAAATACAAAGGTTTAAAAATAATCACCAAACAATGATTGTGGGTAGTGCCTGGCCAGAGGACATAGCCGTGCTCACTTCATTTATTAATGAGTCTAATTTGAAATTTATAATTGCACCTCATGAAATAGAAGATCATTTTATGAGTGCTATGCAGAAAGACTTCATAAAAAAGACGATTAAATTCTCGGAGCTTCCGACAGTAAACCCTGAAGACTATCAAGTGCTGATCATTGACAATATCGGTATGCTCTCAAGCTTGTATAAATACGGTGAGTTTGCCTTCGTAGGTGGTGCTTACGGCAAAGGCCTACACAATATATTAGAGCCTGCTACTTTTGGTATACCCATATTCTTTGGAGATAAAAACTACGAAAAGTTTAAAGAAGCCATCGATCTCATAAAACTCGGTGGGGCCATGTCAATCGCCAGCTATGATGAGTTAAGATTGCAGTTCAGATCTTTTTCTGAGACCAAAACCTACGAAATTGCCAGCCAGATTAATCAGGACTATGTGAAAAATAACACTGGCGCAACTAAGCGAATCATGAATTACTCAAAAGAAATACTCGCTCAATAATGGAAGGGCTGGTATTAAAATCGACTGGTTCGTGGTATGAGGTGTTGGCCAATGATATTTCTTATACCTGCAGGACAAGAGGAAAACTAAGGCTTAAGGGCTTTAAAACCACCAATCCTATTGCTGTAGGCGACCGTGTGGTATTTGAGCTGGAAGATGGGGAAGAGCAACAAGGAGTCATCACAGAAATACTCCCTCGAGAAAATTACATCATAAGAAAGTCTATTAAGAAAACTGGTCACGGGCATATCTTGGCTGCTAATATCGATCAGGCGGTGTTAGTGGCGACTCTTGTTTTCCCTCGCACTTCACTAGGGTTTATCGATAGGTTTTTAGTAGCTGCAGAGTCTTTCCGGATTCCTCAGGTTATCATATTTAATAAAATTGACATCCTGGGAGATGAAGAAAGGCAAATACAACAGGAAATAATAGCCAAATACGAGAGCCTGGGTATAAAATGTTTTGAGGTTTCGGCAAAAGATGAAACAGGAATTACTTCCGTTAAAAATCAGCTGCAAGGAAAAATGTCACTAATTTCTGGCCATTCAGGCGTTGGGAAGTCTACTTTTCTCAATCTATTGGCTCCACATATTGAGCAAAGTGTAAAAGAAGTATCTGACTACGCAGAGAAAGGAGTACACACCACCACATTTGCAGAAATGTTTATAGTAGAGAACGAAACCTTCGTAATCGACACGCCAGGTATAAAAGAACTTGGCCTTATAGACATAGAAAAGGAGGAGCTCTCTGACTATTTCCCTGAAATGCGGGAAATATCTGACCAGTGCAAGTTTAATAATTGTACCCATACACATGAGCCAAAATGCGCCATACAAGATGCTGTTGATGAGGGGTTAATTCATGAAACCCGCTACATGAGCTACCTCAGCATGTTTTATGAAGAAGATAGCCACAGATAGCCTCTAACTAAACCTTAGCCTATTATAGAGCCTTCTTACTGGCGCCAGGGGAACTCTCAATCGAGATAGTAACATCAGTAAATTGTCTATTGAAGAATTTCGACTATAATCTTTGAGCATTTTATAAAATAGTGCCCCCTCTTTATTATTTTCAGAAAACACAGATTGCCGGAGTTCGTACTTTAATCGATTAATTAAAGCTTCATCTTCCTCCTTAGTCCGGTTAAGTTGACTTATCTTTTGGCATACCAAATAAGTGCTGAACAATTGTTTATCTCCCTTTTTGTACCAACCCGATGATAAGGAGTCCCGGACTTTTCTTACTAAAGTAAGAGGCTCTGGCAGGTAAGCATATTTCCAATTTCTTGCAGACCTTATCCAAAAATCAAAATCTTCATAGGCTAATTGCTCATCATAGCCTTCAAGCTCTTCAAAAACTTCTCTTTTTACTAAAAGACTGGGTGGAGAAATAAAGTACTTGCTAATCACCTTTTGATAAATATCTCCTGTCGGAAAATCATCTATAAGGCCATGCTTTCTTAAATACTTGGAGTGCTTATTATATTGTCTGCTTTCATTATCTATGAAAATAGCATCAGAGTAAACTACACCAAAATCGTTGTTCAAAGTACTAAAAAGCTCAACCTGTTTCTCTATTCGGGATGGTAAGAAGACATCATCTGTAGCTAAATCGACAATATAATCCCCTTTTGCCAAATTAAGCCCCTGATTAAAGGCCGCACAATTACCCAGATTATTTTCGAGGTTTAGGAATTCTATATCAGGAAACTGCTCGATGAGCTTTTTGATCACCTCCTTACTTCCATCAGTACTCGCATCATCAACAATGATTATTTGCAGGTTTTTATACGTCTGATTGACAACAGAATTAATGCACTCTTTTATAAAATTTTCGTGGTTATAGCAGAGGCAAATGACCGTAACAAGCGGCTGAGACATAACTAATAAGGAATACCGAGTTTCTTATATACAAAATGCAACAACCAGGCAGGCCCTACCATTAGAAATTGCACATCCTTAAAAAATGAAGGCTTCTTACCCTCTACTTTGTGGCCTATAAACTGACCTATCCAGGCAAGAATAAAAATGATGATAGAAACCATCCACACTGGGGCAAAATTGGCCAATTCGATTTGTTGAATAATGTAAAGACATAGCATGCTAAATAACGTCATCCCAATACCTAGCGGAACGGAAAGTGTAATGTAATAAGCAATAACAATCACCAATAACAGCGTGGCCCAGTTAGCATAAGGATTGCCTCTGCCCAGTACCTGCTCGACCAAACCATTAGGAATAGACCATATTAAACCAACTATACTGAGAAAAATAAGTGGTACGCATATCCAGTGTATTGCCTTATTGGTGGCATTTTTATGACTGGCCCCGTATTCTTCAAGTAGTTGATCGATCCTTCTCATGAGTTTTAAACTTTGGTTTTTACTTTATCCCACGACTTCACCTGCCAGTGGACTTTACCGGTTGTCAGGTGATTACCCTCGACATCTTCAATCTTCACCTCACAAATTACCACTGTACTATCTTTGGTTTTCAACGGCTCATAGATTTCTTTTTCCATCCACTCATCAGTAAGTGTAAAATTACCTACAGCGTGCATTTTGGCCTGATAGTGATAATCCATTTCCAGGCGCTGCATGATTATTCTATATTTTTTAGGGTCTAATCGGCTTATCATGAGAAAGCCGGTAGTAAACTCTGACAGCGTTGCCAGGGCACATGCATGAATGCCTCTAATGTGGTTAAAGTTTTTTCTTTTATAAGGCACAAAAGTTTTTAGTGCGTCATCTTTTACCTCTAATACTTTAAAACCATGAGGTTTATTAAAAGGAATCATGCGGCTTAAGCCCTGATTTAGCATCCATAAGTAAAATGATGATGACTTAGCTTTCTCTACAATCTTTGCGGTGTTCATATAATCACATTAAATCGAAGGCGAAATTTAACATTGTTTTCACTAAAACACACAATGATCTATGGTTTAACAAGGAATAGCCGCTAATTAATAGCCTGGAGTACTGCTGATTGACTAAATTTGAGTTACAGTAAATATATTGAAGAAGTATGATCAGTTTTTGGGAGCAGCAATCATTTACATCTTATTCTTATGCGGTAGTAGGCAGTGGCATTGTGGGTCTTTCTACAGCTTTGGCCTTAAAGGAAAAGGAACCCCAGGCACGTGTTGTAGTGCTTGAAAGAGGTTTGCTACCTACCGGAGCAAGTACAAAAAATGCCGGTTTTGCCTGCTTTGGTAGCCTGACTGAGCTGCTAGACGATCTCAAGGTAATGAGCGAAGAAGAATGTCTGGCTCTGGTTACAGAACGCGTAAAAGGTCTGGAAAAGTTAAGAGCTCGGTTGGGTGATGAGAAACTTGACTACCTCAATTATGGAGGTTATGAGCTAATCGATCAGGAGGATCTGGAAAGCCTTGACCACATAGATCGGATTAATACCATGCTGTCTCCCCTATTTGAAAAACCTGTTTTCACAACCTGTAATGGTGAAATAGATAAGTTTGGGTTTAATAAAGACCTCGTTCCGGCCATGACCTTCAATCAATACGAAGGCCAGATAAACACCGGAGAGATGATGAAAAACCTCTTAGATTTGGCCAGAGAAAAAGGCATTGAGGTAATTACAGGGGCCGAAGTAACCAGTTTAGAAGAAAAAGAAAATCATGTGGAGGTGCATGTAGCACCAAAAGTTACTGATGGGTTTATGATAAAAGCAAAGAAAGTGGCTTGCTGTACCAATGCTTTTACCGGCAAACTTCTTTCTGATCTTGACTTAAGCCCAGGTAGAGGCATTGTGCTAGTCACAAAGCCAATTGACAACCTAAAATTCAAAGGTGTTTTTCATAGTGACAAAGGTTACTATTACTTTAGAAATTTTGAAAACAGAGTGATATTTGGCGGTGGTCGCAATATGGATTTCGAGGCAGAGGAAACCACTGAGTTTAAGATAAACGAGGTGATTTTAAATAATCTTGAAGAACAACTTAAAACAAAAATATTACCTGATACACCTTTTGAAGTAGATCACACATGGGCAGGAATTATGGCCTTTGGCAACACCAAGCAACCCATATTGAAACAGTATAGTAAGAATATAAGCCTTGGTGTAAGGCTTGGTGGTATGGGTGTGGCTATCGGAAGTCGTATGGGCGAGCAACTGGCCGAAATGATGGTTTAAATGGGTCAAATAAAAATTCTTTTTATATCTT
>NZ_SMMD01000841.1 GCF_009711475.1 Fulvivirga aurantia | reverse complement strand
AAGAATAAACTTCCCAGGTTTACCAATTGGTTTATCCAAAGACCTTTGACTTCAGCATTGATAGTGCTTGTAGAAATGCTCATGGTTACAGGCTATGTAAGCTACTCATACTACCAGCTTCAAAAAGAAAATGAAGAGCGAGAGGTTGACAACATTATGCTGTCTTTTGAAAAAAACATGCAGCAAACCATTGACCTCAGCAGCCTGGTGGTGATGCAACTTGCCACTACAGTAGATGAGGAGGGAGCAGTAAATCAATTTGATTCAGTGGCCGCCAACCTCATGGATAAATATGATTTTGTAAATATCCTGCAATTGGTACCCAAAGGTGTAATCAAACATGTCTATCCTCTGGAGGGAAACGAATCAGTTTTGGGGTATGACATACTTGCTGACTCTAACGTCAATAAAGAAGTAAAGAAAGCCATAGAACGTAAGGAAATCTTTTTTGCAGGTCCGCTTACACTCAGACAAGGAGGAGAGGCCGTTATCGGTAGAATACCCATATACAGAAATAATGAGTTTTGGGGTTTGTCAGCCGTGGTGGTAAGTCTTGAAAACTTCTTTCAGGATGCCATGGCGCTAAGCCGGGCTTATGGCAGGTACAGGCTGGAAATTTCTAAAGAAAACCCTTATACAGACGAGGAGGAATTCTTCTTAGATCATCAAAACTTTGATGCTGATAGAGTCTACCGCTCAAAATTTTTACTATCGGGAGAGTGGAGTGTTTATATAGTGGCCGAAGAACAATACGGTGCCTTGATACAAACAATTCCCATAGCATTTATGGGTACCTTACTCACGATAGTGTTTGCGTTGGTTATCGGAGTGTTATTTAACAGAACCAAACGCCAGTTCGCTGAGGTAATAGAACTTGGTGAGCAGCAATTTATGACTCTTCTTGGCAGGATTAGTGATGGGTTTGTAGCATTAGATCAGAATTGGAATTACACTTACGTAAATGAAAGAGGAGCTCAAATATTAGGCAAAACCCCTGAGGAGCTGATAGGCAAGAATATTTGGAAGGTATTTCCGGAAGGGGTGGGACAACCCTTTTACAAATTATACCATAAGGCTTTGGAAACCCAGTCATATCAATATTTAGAAGAACATTATGCTCCGTGGGATCGATACTTTGAGAACCATATATATGCCTCACAAGATGGCCTTTCTATTTTCTTTAAAGATATTACTGAAAGGAAAAAGCAGGAAAGAACAATATTTTATGCCAATCAGAGGCTTAAAAACCACCTGAATAATACACCTCTGGCCGTTACAGAGTGGGATGCTGAAGGAAGAATAATAGAGTGGTCTCCGGCAGCAGAAAAGATGTTTGGTTGGAAGGCAGATGAGGTGATCGGTAAAAATAGAGAAGAGTTAAATATTCTCCATAAAGATGATTATGCCTTTGCGGTAAATCTCGCTATAGATTTATTAGAAACAGGTAATAATCAACTGGTTGTTAGGAACAATACAAAAGATGGGAAAATAATTTATTGCCAATGGCACAATTCGGTGATAAAAGATGGTGCCGGAGAAATTGTGTCTTTTATGTCTTTAGCTCAGGACATAACAGAACAAAAGCAGGCAGAAAAAAATCTGGTTGAAACCACAAGGCTATTAAACACGGCTCAGCAATTGGCTGAGTTAGGCAGCTGGAAAATAAACCTGACTGATGAGACACTATTTTGGAGTGATGAAATGTATAATATACATGAAGTTGATCCATTAGAATTTAGTCCTACATTAGAAAATGTAGATCAATTTTACCAGGATAATATTGACCTGGTTAGAGAAGCTTTTAAAGAATCAATGCGCACGGGCAAAACATCTGTACTGGAGGCGGAGATTGTAACAGCAAAAAATAACCACAAATGGGTTCGTGTTATTTGTGAATATAGCCTTATCAATAATAAGCAGGGGGTTTTTACCGGCTCTATGCAAGATATAACTACTCAAAAACTAAATGAGAAATCTGAAGCTGAAAAACAAGAACGAAAACTTAAAGAACAAGCAACACTCTATGAATTAAGTACCATGCGCATTGAGTGGTCACTTGATAGAAAAATCAAACAAATATTAAAATTAGTAGCAGAAACTATTGATTGTGAGCGCGTTAGTATATGGTATTTCGATCACGAAGTTGAGTCCATAACCACTGATTATGTTTATGTAAAAAGTGCAAATGAGTTCACAGATACAATAACACTTAACAAGCTTGAGTTTCCGACTTACTTTAGTTTTATCAATGATATCCAAACCTCAAAAGTAATAGCTGCTGAGGACGCACACATACATCCAGCTACTAGGGAGTTTACTGAATATTACCTTAAACCCCACGGCATTAGATCCATGCTAGATGTATGTTTGTCTAGTGGAGGTAAGGCTATTGGTGTGATTTGCCATGAACACATAGGAGATGTTAGAGTCTGGACCCAACAAGATATTGATTTTGCTAGTTCTGTGGCCGACCTGACAGCTTTAATTCTGGAAGGAGAAAATAGAAAAAAAGCAGAGGAGAAAATAAGAATCTCCGAAAGCAGGTATAAGGCTTTGATCGCAGCCTCTAATACCGGAGCCTGGGAGTATTTTGCGGATCAGGATTACTATTGGTGTAGTGAGGAATATTTTACTATGCTGGGTAGAACACAAGATGATTACATGAAGGAAGGTGAGCATAGTGTACTTAAGCCATGGCTAAGCTTACTGCACCCGGATGATGTAGAACAAGCCGAAACTAAATTTTTTAAGTACTTAGAAAACCCGGAAGGCACTTATGAAAACTATTTCAGAATGCTTCATAAGGACGGACATTATATTTGGGTTTGGTCGAGAGGTGAGATTATAAGAGACTCAAATAACGAATCTACCAAAAGAGTAGTAGGCACACACATCGATATTTCGGAGCGGAAAAAATCGGAAGAAGAACTAAAAGAAATAAACGATCGACTGAGAAAACTGTCTGCTCACTTACAGACAATAAGGGAGGAGGAGCGCACAAATATTGCACGAGAAATACACGATGAGCTAGGTCAGCAGCTCACAGGTATTATGCTTGACCTTAGCATACTCAACGAAAAGCTGGAAGAAGAAGGCAATGATTATCTCGTTGAAAATGTGTCTAGAATGATTGATACTGCCAAAGAAATAATTGCTTCTGTCAGGAAGATATCTACATCGCTCAGGCCGAGTATATTAGACGATCTGGGTCTAAAGGCCGCTATTGAATGGCACGCAGATCAATTTGAAGAAAAGACCAATATAAACTGCAAAGTAGATATTAAGAATTTAACTGATAACTACTCAAAAGAGATCAATACTACAGTATTTAGAATATTTCAGGAGTCACTCACTAATGTTTTACGTCATGCCAATGCTACGGAAGTGCAAGCAGCATTGGTTGAGGAAGAAGGTTCCCTAGAGTTAGAAGTTAAGGACAATGGAGTTGGAATTACCGATCAAAGAAAGTATAATGTGTCATCGTTAGGGCTTATTGGCATGAGCGAGCGCGCCAGTATGGTCAACGGTCATTTTAGTATAGATCGGGCTGGTGAGAGAGGCACAAAAGTTTGCCTGAAGGTGCCTTTGGCGACTTAAACATAGGTAGCAATACTCTGTTAGATATTACATATGAATAAACCAAACGAACATACACTCAAGCTCATATCAGTAGACGACTCAAAAGTAATCTCAGATCATATTTCTTTCTTCTTACAGAAACTGCCCTGGGTGCAATGGTTGGGACACGCATTTACTTTGGAAGAAGCCCGTAAGCTCATAGAAGATAAGGAGCCAACGCTTATCATTTTAGATATTCAGATGAAAGGTGAGAGTGGTCTTGATTTCTTGCCAGAAGTACAGGAAAAATATAAAGGAGTAGATGTGATCATGCTTAGTAATCACGAATCAAAACCTTATCGCGAAAGAAGCAAAGAGCTTGGTGCCAGGTTTTTCCTTGATAAATCAAGTGAGTTTTACAACTTGCCCTCAATCCTCAGAATTATATATAACAATCAAAAAAAGGCCCTCAATAAAATGTAGATAGGCATTTATGAATAATGCTAATCACCTTCATGAGAATTATTCATCTCTATTTTGAATCGGATGTGTACGCTTAACGTAAAAGAATACTAGATTTGATAGATATGGAAGTCAACCTAATTGCATTTTTTTCATTTATTGTCATTACATCATTTACTCCGGGACCTAATAATATAGCGAGCGCTTCTTTTGGTGTTTTGATAGGTTACCGTCAAACACTCAAGTTCCTTTTGGGTATTGTTGCTGGCTTTTTTATGATGCTCTGGGTCTGTGCGTTACTTTCCAATGCCTTATTGACTTCAGCACCATTTTTGAGCGAATATTTAAAATATATTGGCGCTGCATACATTCTGTGGTTGGCCTATCAGACACTCAAGGCGGGTTATTCTTCTTCGCAAGATGCTAAACAGCTTGCCTCCTTTACTCGCGGATTCTTATTACAGTTGGTTAATCCTAAAGGTCTTTTTTACGGCCTCACTATATTTACTACTTTTTTGGTAAGCACCGGAGAAAACTTCTTTCAAATCCTTCCCTGGACGCTGTTGCTCATTTTAGTTTGCTTTTGTGCTATCTCTACCTGGACTCTTTTTGGTACTTTGATTCAGCGCTACATGCGCAATGAAAGACTCAAGAAAATAATCAATACGGTTTTAGCGCTGGCACTTGTGTTTACGGCCTTTCAAATAGCTTTTGGCTAGCGTTACAATACCAACAGGCCGTTTTCTCTAAGGGCTGCCCAAACTTCTGATGTAGTAAGCATATCAAAATCCTCAAAAGAAGCTTCGTAGTTTTCTTTTACTGCTTTAACAGTTGTTGAAGGTTTGTCGTAGGCAACCTGTGCTATCATCTCACTTATCCAATACCCCAGGTCTGCCTGCAGTTCTATTAAAAAATCTTCTTTCCTTCCTGAAAATACTAACTCAACCATTTCTTCATCGTCATCGGTGGCAAAAGCAACAACCTGAGGCTGGGTGCCTATCCAGAGCGCTTTTTGGTGTGGTTTGTAAGTGATTTCCGGCTCGCTATTTATTTCGTTTACTATGTACCTGGGCGGTATTGTAGTTTGTGGTACAGAGGTTTCAAACCATTCTTGTAAAGGCACATCAAAGCACACACCGTGCATATAATTGAAAAGAGACTTTCTCAAACCCTCGCCAAAATCATCATGGTTTCCGCCTACTGGATCATCATGTAAAAGGTCATTATTGGCAAAGGTACCATTTTCCGGCCCTATTTTGCTTACGCCAAATGCCTTTGGGTTTATACCTACCGGGCTATGGGCAGTCATAGCAAATCGGTGCCAAAAACCAGATTGTACTACACCTATTTCAAACAACTGCCTCACCATTTCCAATGAGTCTATTGTTTCTTGCGCTGTTTCCGTTGGGAATCCGTACATCAGGTAGGCATGCACCATGATTCCTGCTTCTGTAAAGTGATTGGTCACTCGCGCAACCTGACTCACTGTTACACCTTTCTTGATTAACTTGAGCAATCGGTCTGAAGCTACCTCAAGTCCTCCCGATACCGCAATACAGCCAGATGCTCTCAATAGTCGGCATAAATCGGCAGTAAAGCTCTGCTCAAAACGTATGTTGGTCCACCAAACTACCGTGAGTTTTCTTCTGAGTATTTCTATGGCCAGATCTCTCATGAGTGCAGGTGGAGCTGCTTCATCTACAAAATGAAAGCCATTTTGACCCGTTTGCGCCATAATCTCCTCAATACGATCACATAAAATAGCAGCGGTTATAGGCTCATAACGCTGTATATAATCGAGAGAAATATCACAAAACGTGCATTTACCCCAGTAGCAGCCATGCGCAAGAGTAAGTTTATTCCATCGCCCATCACTCCACAGCCGGTGCATGGGGTTGGCTATTTCTATTACCGAAAGGTAATCCCGCAAGTGTAAGTCGCTATAATCGGGGGTGCCGGTATCGCGCTGAGCTACGTCTTTTTCTTTACTGCCGTTGAAGTAAAATACTTTGCCGTTTTTTAATGAAAACGTTCTTTTGAGCTTTTCAATGGACCTTTCGCCATCGAGATGTTCTATTAAGTGGGCCACAGGGGCTTCACCATCATCAAGCGTTACAAAATCGATAAACTCAAAAACACGGGCGTCATTCAAAGTTCTTAATTCCGTATTTGGATAGCCACCACCCATCCAAACCTTTATATCAGGGTGATTTTGCTTTATATATTGACCGCAACGAAATGCTGCATATAAATTGCCGGGGAAGGGCACAGATATACCTAAAGCGGTTGGCTTGCTGTTTTGAATTTTCTCCTCTAGTAATTCAAGTAGAATATTATCGATCAAACCCAGTGGTTGATGCATGGCCTCATACATCTCATCAAAAGAGGTAGCAGACATACCGAGTCGTTCTGCATAACGGCTAAAGCCAAAGTGAGGGTCAATTGCTTCTGTTATGAGGTCTCCAATATCTTCGAGGTATAAGGTGGCGAGATATCTGGCCTTATCTCTGATGCCTAAAGTTCCAAACGCCCATTCCAACTCATCTAACTGTTCAAATCGGCCAGCTTCTGGCAGATAATCACCTTCCGAAATATGATAACCCAAAGTGGGGTTCTTATCTTGCAAAAAGGCAATGACCGGATCGATGGTTTGTAAATAAAGATCTCTTAACCGGTAGATTCTACCAGCATTTTCAGACAATTCTTCGGTATCGATTTTACTTACCTCATCAAACACACTGGTGAGCCCTTTTTTAGAAAAAAGCTTTAATATCACTTCAATTCCAAGGTCAGCCTGTAGGGTAGGAATATCAAGGGTATTGAGAAAGCCCTTAAGATATGCCGTAGCGGGGTAGGGCGTATTGAGCTGTGTAAAAGGGGGCGTTATAAAAAGAACTTTTTGAGGCACTACAATTGATATTTGTGCAAAGGTCTACAATGTAAATTTGATTAACGAAAACTCTGAGTGTTAATTACTTCTGGTCATTCTTCTTAGGCAGCTTCAGTTTAGGCCTAGGACCTCGCAGGTGGATAATCAGGCCGTTGAGAAAATTTCTAAGTATCTGATCGCCAGCTTCTACGTATTTGGGGTGATCTTCATTTCTAAACATATCGCCCAATGCACCTTTCGATATGTCAAAATCTACAAGCTTCAGAATTTTTATTATGTCTTCGTCACGTAACTTATGAGCTACTCTGAGTTTTTTGAGAATGTCGTTATTGGTAAGCATAAATGCAAAGGTAAACTTTTAAGACTCAGAAAAGGCCACGTTGATGTGTGAATCCTGATTATTTTGTAAGTTCGGAGCAAACTAACAAACACGCTGATTACATTATGAAAAAGATCTCAATTTTTACATTGATTTTATTCTCTTGTCTGGCATATACAGGCAAAGTAAATGCCCAGGGTTTCGAACCTGTAGATGGTTTTAAACAAGTAAATTTTGGTGTTGGTACCTCTGGCTGGGGTGTGGCATTATGGGGTGGTATGGATTATGGCATCGCAAATAAAGTGACTATCGGGCCGTGGGTAGGACTTAGAACTAATTCTAACTATACCGCTATTACCGTGGCTTTTAGAGGTGACTACCATTACGGAGGCCACATAGATGGTCTGCCCAAAGAGTTAGATTTGTATGGTGGTTTAGGTATGGGTTATACCAATCTGGCCTTTGATAACACCCGATTTGATGGAAATGGTAACTTAGTCCGATTTTCTGATAATGCCGGCTATTTTGATGTTTGGCTAAGTGCAGGTGGAAGATGGTATTTTAGCCCTGACTGGGGAGTAATGTTAGAGTTTACGGGTGCCTCAAGAGGAAACCTTGCCGGTGCGCTTGTAGGGCTTTCTTACAAATTCTAAAAGAAAAATAAACAGGTCTCTCGACCTGAGAGTTATACTACCGGGGAAGTAAATTCCTCGGTTTTTTTGTGTTTTTTAATCTCATAACAGAGCTAATAGGTAAATGATGGATGCCAAAGCGAGTATCAAAAGGCAAATTGAGCTGCTTGAAGTAGAGCGTGAGCAGGACTATAAAATGTATCAGGAGAAGATGATGCTGTCCTCCATTGAAGATCGTGAACGGGAAGGAGTCACGTGGTACCCCGTACATCTGGTGAAAGACTTCATTAGCATGGGTGAGCGCATTACACTAGTGCTTGAGAAAACCAAAAACCAAAAACAAAGACACAGCTTTCAGGCCGGCTCAATCGTAGGAGTTTTTACAGGAACCGATGAAAACGGTAAGTCAATACCGGGCGTAGTGAGTATGCTCAAAGACCATACGATGCATGTGGTGCTCAATCAAACTAACTTGCCAGATTGGGTGTATGATGATAAGATTGGTGTAAACCTGCTCTTTGATGACAACACCTACAAAGAGATGAAACGTACACTCAAAGGTGTGCTAAAAGCCGAAAATAATCGACTGGCAGAGCTCAGGGATATTTTTTATGGAAACAAAGAGGCTCGGTTTAGTAATGGGTACGCTTATAACTTACC
Source organism: Fulvivirga aurantia (assembly GCF_009711475.1). Lineage (GTDB taxonomy): Bacteria > Bacteroidota > Bacteroidia > Cytophagales > Cyclobacteriaceae > Fulvivirga > Fulvivirga aurantia. The sequence goes on along the minus strand of NZ_SMMD01000841.1, from coordinate 1,897 downwards.
TGGCCTTAACGAAGTGCAAAATAAGGCTTTTAGTAAGATTACAGATGCACAGGATATTGCATTGGTACATGGCCCACCGGGTACGGGCAAAACAACTACACTCACAAAATGTATTGCCGATGCCACCCGTCAGGAAAAACAGGTACTTGTATGTGCTCCAAGTAATGCAGCAGTAGATTTGTTGGTTGAGAAACTGGCAAACGAAGGTCTTGATGTAGTGAGACTCGGGCACCCCGCACGACTTACGCCAGAGGTGATAGAAAACAGTGTCGATGTAAAAATTAGCAAGCATCCTGATTTTAGCAGATTGCGAGAGCTTCGAAAAAAGTCTGAGGAATATCGCAGGATGGCTAAAAAATATAAACGCAATTTTGGCCGTAAAGAGAAAACACAGAGAGATTTACTATTTAGCGAATCACGCATACTTAAAGAGGAATCGCGACAACTCGAGTCTTACATTGCCGAAAATCTAATCGATCACGCTCAGGTTATTGCTTGCACACTCACAGGTGCCAATCATCAGATGATCAAAGATCGCGTATTTAAAACCTGCTTTATTGATGAGGCCTCTCAGGCATTAGAAGCAGCCTGTTGGATTCCACTTGATAGGGTAGAGCGTGTAATTATGTCTGGAGATCACTATCAATTGCCACCCACTATAAAGTCAATTGAGGCTGCCAAAGGGGGGCTCGAACAGACTTTGTTTGCCAAAGGTATTGAAAATCAGGTCGATAGCACTGTCATGTTAGAAACTCAATATCGCATGCATAATGCTATTATGGGCTTCTCAAGCGACTATTTTTACCAGGGTAAACTTAAAGCCGATGAAAGCATTAACCATCGACCAGCTTATTTTGAGCAGCCCATAACTTTCATAGATACTGCCGGGGCTGGCTATAATGAAGAACTTAAAAAGGAGACCTTGAGCACCTTTAATCGTGACGAAGGATTGCTACTAGGTCGACTGATGGGAGAAGACTTACCTCCGGCAGACATGTCAGTAGGTATAATCGCACCGTATAAGGCACAGATAGAATTAATCAGAGGTATAGTCAATCGTTCGGAAAAGTTGGCTCCGATACGCGAAAATATATCGATTAATACCGTTGATGCATTTCAGGGGCAGGAGCGCGATGTCATGTATATTTCTCTCACAAGGTCAAACGATAAGGGAGAAATAGGTTTTCTTAAAGAGTACCGTAGAATGAATGTAGCATTGACCAGAGCCAGGTATAAGCTGGTGGTAATTGGAGATTCGGCTACGCTGGGCAATGATCCATTTTATGCCAGGTTGATAGATTATGTACAAGCAAATGGTGGTTATGCTTCTGTGTTTGAATACATCTACAGTGCCAACGAATAATTATACTGCCATTTGAAATAACCATGTTTCAATAAAACTGTTGAAAGCATATGCGAATAGTGCTTAAGACAACAGTGGAAGCTCAGATGGAGACGGTCTTCCAGGCTTTCGATGAAAAGCTTTTCAGGTATCTGTTACCACCAGGAGCTAAGTTATTACGTTTCGATGGCTCAAGAGAAGGTGACCTGGTACATATTAAGTTTGGCTTTCCTTTATTTAGTGAGTGGATAAGCGAGATTGTAGAAGACGGTAAGGAAGGGCGCATGCGCTATTTTATTGATGTAGGCAAAAAGCTGCCCACACCTTTAAAAAAATGGAAGCATATGCATATTGTAAGAAGAAGTGGTCAGCAGTCGATCATTGAAGACAATATGAGTTTCAGTACAGGCCTGAAATTATTAGATATTTTGATCTATCCGTTTCTGTACCTGGCTTTTTTGCCTCGAAAAAAGCAGTATAAAGAATATTTTAAGGCTAGAGTGACTTAATTGTCTTACCTTTGCACCAGCGGAAAGCAATGATAGTATACCAGCG
>NZ_SMMD01000550.1 GCF_009711475.1 Fulvivirga aurantia | reverse complement strand
TTTGGCCTTCCAGAAAATCAACCAGGCAGCATTTCTGTAGATTATTCGGTAACAGGCACCGGAGTAGATTTTACCGGCACGGCCACCATACCGGATGGTGAACAAAAGGCCAAATTTTGGGTGATTGTTCCTGAAAATAATACGCTGAACACAGACACGGTCGATCTAACCTTGACGCTGACTAATGCAAGCGTTGGCATCAAAGATGATCCTGCCTTTAACTCACATGAGCTTGAGTTGATTGATGATATAAAAAACGTTAAAATCGCCAACGATACAGTTGATATCGATGAAACTGCCGGGATAATTCAGATTCCTGTCACTGTTTCTAATCCACTGGATAGCGAATTGACTGTTGATTACTCAATCACCGGTGATGCAGATGCTGGTGTCGATTACGAGTTAGTCAGTTCAAATCCGTTGATAATAGAAGAAGATTCTACCAGCGGTTATATATCCTTTAGAATTTTAGATGATTTGAGTGAAGAGGATACCGAATCTATATCTATTACATTGGATGCAATAACTACTGCCGATGCTTCAGATACCGAGACCATTTTATTAGCAGGTGCGGCCAATAGAAACATCGTTTACGACCTGAGTGATGATAGTAAATTGATTGGTTTTGTAAGGTCAAATGAAGACACTTTAATGATAGATGCCGCAGGCACATATACTGCAGAATTGGAAGTGTCTGGGGGCACACTACAAAATAGTGCTCTTGTAACATTTGATGATTCTGAACTACCAGCCGGTGTTGATGACAATAACACCCTAAACACGATCAGTTTTGGAACTTCAGAAACCAGTCGCACCATATCCTTCACAGTCGAAGCTTCTGCTATAAGCGACACAGAGGATCAGATTTTTGAATATTCAATTTTCTCAATTGATGGTAATGGAGATGCAGAGGTAAAAGCAGCAACCAACAGTGCTCTTGTAATAAAAATCTTAAAATCTGAAAACTAAACCTAAGCCAAAATGAAATATATAAAATATACATTATTGTGCCTTACAGCTGTTTTCCTCATAGGATTTCAGGTAAGTGCGCAGGACATGAAAGTTTCCGGTGTAGTGACTGACGCCTCTTCTGGTGAAGGTATAGCCGGTGTAAATGTCGTGATTAAAGGTACCACTTCGGGTACAATCACAGATATAGAAGGTAATTACTCAATAAATGCCAGCAGTGGAGATATTCTACAGTTTAGTTTTATTGGTTACTTGAGTGAAGAGTCTGAGGTTACTTCATCAACACTTAATATCAGCCTTTCTGAAGATGTCACCAGTTTGGAGGAAGTAGTAATTTCTGGTTTGGCCACTTCTGTAAAGCGTTCTAATCTCGCTAACTCAGTAGCCTCTGTTTCGGTAGATAAATTGACTGGAATTACTAACCAATCTAACATGGACGGAGCCCTTTACGGAAAATTTAAAGGGGCAGACATAAAAGCCAACTCTGGTGCACCAGGTGGAGGTATTTCTATGAGACTTAGAGGTGTAACCTCAATCTTTGGTGATCAGCAGCCACTTTTTATTATCGATGGAGTTTATGTTGATAACTCATCTATCTCAATGGGTAATAATATTGTGAGTGAAGCAGCAGGTGGTGGTAACCCTTCTACCAATCAGGATGATGCCTCTAACCGTATCGCTGATATTGACCCTGAAGATATTGCCAACATAGAAATATTAAAAGGTGCCTCGGCAGCCGCTATTTACGGATCGCGTGCAGCCGGTGGTGTGGTAATTATCACTACAAAAAGAGGTAAAAGTGGTGGCACTAAAATCTCACTTTCACAGACTGTGGGATTAAGAGCACCAACTCAATTGTTAGGTACAAGAGATTGGGATGAAACTGAAGTCTTGAATTTCGGTGGTACCGCTGCTTTAAATACCTACTATGCCGGTCAGGCCACTGACTATGAAGCAGAGCTTTTTGACCATACGAGAGTATCGAACACATCGCGCGTTTCAGTGTCGGGTGGAAAAGGCAATAGCGACTATTTTCTGGGTGTAACTTATAAAAATGAGCCCGGTCTTGTTGATAACACAGGGTACGAAAAAGGCTCTTTCCGCTTCAACATCGGCCAGAAGTTTAATGACTGGTTAGACATTTATGTCACCAACAACTATGTAAACTCAACCGCTGACCGTGGTTTCTTCAACAATGGTAACGCAAACAGGACGGTAGGTTACGCGCTTGCATTTACTTATCCGTGGGAAGATCTATTTCCTGAAGAAGGGACCTTTCCGTCTGGAGGAGCTGGATCTAACGTATTGGAAACTGTGGCTATCACCACAAACCGTGAAAGTGTAAACAGATATATCGGTGGTGCTACCATGAATATCAAACTGATAAGTCAGACCGACAACCAATTAAAGCTGGTTTTACAAGCTGGTCTTGACCAGTATACATTGAGAACAACCAGTATATTCCCACAACAGCTTTCATATTTTAGAGATCCATCATCACTTCAGGGGGTGTCGATATCAGGTACTACTGTAAACACAAATTACAACCTATCTGCCAACCTGGTTCACTCTTACTACCTTGACAATGGGTTGAGCTTTACTACGCAGATTGGTAATTTCTTACAGGACTTTGATAGAAATACGGTGATCACTACTGCTTCAGGGCTTAACGGCTCTCAAACTAACCTTGGTCAGTCTACCAATGTGGGTGTACAGCAGATTATCCAACCTCAGCAAGACAAAGGATTCTTTGTGCAGGAAGAAGTGAACTATGATGATAAAATCATTGGTACCTTAGGTATAAGAGGTGATAAATCTACCAATAATGGTGATGCTGATAAGTTTTATTACTACCCTAAGGCGAGTTTAGCTTTCAATATTCACGAGTTTGCTTTCTGGAATGTGCCGGTAGTAACTAACGTGAAACCGAGAGTTGCATACGGTGAAGCAGGCCGATTTGCCAATTTCAACGATAGATTTACACTCGTAAATCCGCAATTGATTGGAGGAAACTCCGGACTAAGCCCTGCTAACCTACAAGGTAACGATGTAGTAGGCCCTGAAAGACAAAAGGAACTGGAGTATGGTGTGGACCTTGGTTTTCTTGGTGGTCGATTTGGCTTAGATGTAACTTTCTATAAGAAAACAATGGAAGATGTACTCCTTCAACTTGACGTACCAACTTCTTCAGGTTTTACAGCCAAAGTTGATAACGCTGCCGAGCTGGAAAATAAAGGTATCGAGATTGGACTTAATGCGGCAATCATACAAAAGAAAGATTTTTCGTGGAGCACAACTTTAAACTTTTGGAGAAATAGATCTGAAGTAACCCAACTTGATGTTCCGGCTTTTAATGAAGGTGGGTTTGCAGCAGCACTTGGTACTCTTAGAATACAGGAAGGAAAAAGTGCTACGCAAATTGTAGGTACCTATGATGGTGAAGATTTTACTCGAGCAGATTCCTTGGCAATCGATCCCGAACTTGACGGCTTTACTGTTTACGGAGACGCAGAGCCAGATTTTCAAATTTCCTGGTACAATCAAATTAGTTGGAAGAACTTTGATTTGAACTTCTTATGGCATTTTAAAAAAGGTGGTGATGGAATAAACCTAACTACTTTACTTTATGACCTTGCAGGCACCACCTGGGATTATGACGACACAGGTCTGGATCCAAGCGGTGAGCTTACAAACGGTCGCTACAGAGCTAGCCAGGCATTTGTGAGCCCAGAGCCTTTCATAGAAGATGCCGGCTACATCAGATTGAGAGAGGTTGGTTTATTCTACACTATCCCAAGAGACCTTATACCTCAACTTTCGCAGGTGAAAGTGGGAGTTTCCGGTAGAAACCTGATTAATATCTTCGATTACAATAGTTATGATCCGGAAGCTTCAAATTTTGGTAATAATGTATTGGCCAATAATGTGGAGGTTACTCCTTA
>NZ_SMMD01000898.1 GCF_009711475.1 Fulvivirga aurantia | reverse complement strand
GATCCTGTTAGTCGAAGAAAATACTTTTTTAGTGGAGAAGAGTCGGTGTATTTTGAACCTCCCCTATGGTCAATTCTAGCTGGTGGTGTCATAGGCTCATTTTTACTTAGCCTATTCATTGCGATTCTTCAAATTAAAAAACATAGTTATTTTAAGGTCGATAGAAAAGAAAATATTCAGTTTACACTAAGCTTACTATGGGCTGGTATAGTAAATTTTATTTTTGGTATAATCGTGTCGAGCGCAGTAATCTTGTTATTACAAAGAACCAGTGACTTTAACTTGCCTATAACACTAAGTGTGGAAGATTACCTTGGCGGAATAGTTATTGGACTGTTCTCAAGTAAGCTAGGCGAAACATTAACTACCACTCTTACAAGTAACACTTAATTTTATTCATTGGTCTCTAATGATCCCACTTGATCGTGAAGCCGGAGAGATTACTCATACACACCGCCATGCCGCACAACCCCTCGTGAATCTCGCTGGTGCTCGATTTCAAACTCTCTACTCGAGCTCGTAATGCACTGATTCTAACAAATAGAAAAAGCCACCCTTCGGGTAGCTTTTTCTATTTGTGGAGCCGGAGAGATTAATATTATTGATCTCTAATGACGCCAGTCCTGCAAATGCAGCTGACTGTCCTTGTCAGTACAAGCGCTAAAATCAAAAAAGTCCACTCAAGTAAAACTTGGTGGACTTTCTAAATTTTATCGCAGACCAGCTGCGCTTGATCGTGGAGCCGGAGAGATTCGAACTCTCGTCCAGTGAAGGCAACTATCGTGTCTTCTACATGCTTAGCTACACTTCTGATTTTCGAGTTAAGCTAGGTAGGTAGCAACCAAACTCAACCTTAGTTGCGATGAGTTTCGCACAGGCATCACAACCCTGCCTGCACTAGTCCTGTTTATCGACACTCCAAAATCAAAACCTACAGAACAGAGGTTTCGTGGAATGTGGCTCGGTCCTGCTTTGGCAGTGACCGTTTAAGCCTGTCAATCATAACATCTGAGTTATGATTAGGCAGCCATGGCGTAATTAGATTCGCCAATTGTGTTGTGAGATTATCTTTCGAGGCTCTCATCTCATGAGCCTGCATGCTTACACACGTAACCACACATCCTGTCGAAACCGGTCGGCCCCAGATGGATTACGTTGTAATCGGATTACAAATATATGGCTAATTAAGTTCGCATAAAAAATAAAGACCGGATCACTCCGGTCTTTATTTTAAATTAGAAATTAGCCAACGTTAATTCTTGATTAGAATATGTGAACTTCTGTAAGATTCATCTTCAGAAATTACCGTCACAGTATATGTACCTCTAGAGATATTTACTGCATTTATTTCTCCTTCGATCTGTCCATGAGATGCAATCACTACTTGCTCTGCAACCAAAGAGCCAAAAATATCATGAACTCTAATGATATAGCGTCCTTCTTTTTCAACTTTTGATTTTACAGCAATCTGCTCTCTAAACGGATTAGGGAATGCTACCAACTCTTCAGATTCTTCATCAGCTACTACATTAGCCATCTCTCCAAATGATCTTTGAACTGCAGCAGAGTAGTGGGCATTGATACAATAAATACCATCAACATCAAACCCATCAGCAGCAGGTCCTATATGATTGGCATTCACGTCTGTTACATCCACAAACTTAACGTACTCTATCTCAAGCAAGCCACTTGTAGCTATATCAAACTCGGTATCCTTACAAGCTGTTCCCAACAAATAGAATGATTCTCCATCGATAGACACATAAACATCTGCCATTTCTGGGTAGGTCTCACATGGGTCACCAACATCATTAAAAGATGTCTCAACTACCATGAAGTCGTTGCCTGGTTGATCTACCACAATGCTATTGAGTTTAATAACTAAAGATCCTCCAATTCCTAATGAGACAAAATTGATTTCGTCATTTTCCTCAGGTAAGCCTAAAGCATTTTCTGGTATACTTCTTCTCGGAGGTACGATCGTACCTTTCTTACGTAATCCTTGATCAAAAGCAATGACCTCTCCACCGTAGCAAGAATTGTCGATATCACATATCTCCCCACCTGATGCTTTAACTTTCTCTTGTTCATCTCCGTTTTCGTCAATCCATACAATTTTAGTAGTATTTGGTGAACCAGGAATTGCCTCAGTAAAGAAGAAGGTGTCTGAATCTCCTTCTGCATAAAGAATGCCTGACTGTGAAGTGCCTACCACATACCAGTTTACCATCACAACAAATGGATTAGGGTTTCTCACTCTCCATCTTCTGAATAGATCTGGATTATTGCTACAAACCGAAGTAAGGTTCAAATCCTCCACCAGACAAGGCAAGCCAGAGCTTTCTGAGACAGCTTCCTGAGTTGCACCAGTGTGGTCTAACCATTTTACTTTTACAGTATTTGGTCTGTCTGTCTGTGTTGGGCTGTAGAAATAATTTACACCCGGAGCCATAGTAATACTATCACCTTCGGCAGATCCTACTACAAACCAGAATGCATCCACTTCAAAAGCGTTAGGGTTGTTTACTTCCCATCTGCGTTGCTCGTCAGGATTGTCAGAACAAGTAGAGGCCAACTCTAAATCTTCTATGATTACGGCATGCATAGTCATATTCAAGACTTTCTCAGGTTCATCAGGCACATTTGTAAGTAATAACAACTCTTTGTTATAAGTACCTGGCTCAACTTCAGTTGCGTCAAAGGTTACCGTCACTTCTAGTGATTCACCCTCGCCTATCACACCTTGTCCGGGATCAAGTGTAAGCCATTGAACACCAGCATAAATGATTTCAACTTCATCAATTTGTGCATACCAGTCAAAATCTCCGGTATTCGGATTGTAATAATGCCATCTCAATTGCATAGACTCAGCGCCAGAGATATAATCATCAAGCTCAAGACTTACAAACTCACCTGGCAGGTTACGTAAACTACCATGATCTTCATTCCAGCTTAGTACATTAGTCCAGCTGGTACCTCCATCTGTGGTAATATCAACATCTAAGAAGTCGTTGTTTAAGAAGTTTTGATAGTTGACATAATATTGAACTACCACGCCAGTTTTTCCATCTACATCTATTACAGGTGTAATTAGCTCTGTATCGTACTCTAGTGTACCGGCAGCATCGCTATCTGCCAATGCAGATTTACCGCTTCCTCCTGTGTAGTTAGAATCGCTTGACTCCCAAACTACCCCATTTCCTTCATTGTCTACAACCGACCAGCCAGCTGGTGGGAAGTCACCTTCAAATCCTTCAAACAGAATTTGTTCACCTTCCATGAAGGTTACCGGTTTGGCGTAAGTCTGTGGTCGAGAGCCTGCATCATCTTTTTGCTGTTTAGACAATTGTGAGTCTGACAGCTCAGTGTGAGTTTGAGCAAAAACACCCGGTGTAGGAGCTTCTCCAAATCCCGCAAACCCAAATCTTAAGTTAGCCTCACCAGTATTGGTAATTGTTACTGTGTGATCTTTGGTAGTACCTAACAATACAAAACTCTCTATCGACTCTGGGTCAACTTCAAGCGCAGGAGGATTTATCACCTCTAGTGTTACCGGAATCACCACTTCAGGGTTATCAGGGTCGTTATTGAAGACAATGATTTCATCTGTATAAATACCCTTTTCCAGATTAGAAGCATCAAATGTCACTTCTATTTCTACTGTTTCACCAGATGCCACATTACCAAACTCAGGATTTGTACTGATAAACGGAACTGGTGGTAAACCATCCCAAATATTCATGTCATCAAGGTCCATCGTAGGGCCACTCGCCTCCATAAGTGATAAAATCACAATCTCCTCAATATCTCCTGCAAATCCCTGACCTGTATAAACCATGGTACCATCAACATAAATATTGAATACAGCAGTAGTTCTATCTACCTCAAGCATAAGCTTAAAGTATCCTGTAGGTAAAGCCGGTGACACCTGATCAAATACAGGGTTGCCAGCACCGTCATCAATCAGTGCATCGACACTACCATCAGGATTTACCTGTAATCTTGTTACTACCAGCTCAGCTGTAGTTGATTGAGGTATCATTTGCCAGGTTACTCCTGTTCCATCTACTTTCACATCAGTACTAAAGCTAGAAGTCGCTTCAGATCCGATACCGACATTTGGTGTGATGGCCACTGATTGCCCTAAACCATCTGATAATCCTCTGAAATGCTGCAATCCGCTCTCAGGCGTATCTGACTCAATGGTCCAGTTGCCATATTGTGCAAACCAACCATCTTGTCCATCGATATCTCCCGGAGCAAAACTTTCGAAATCTGTACCATAAACAGGCATAGATGCACTTCTCTTGCTTCTATCTACAACTATGGCTTCAATGCCCTGGTAGAGTTCGCCATCATATCGGTCACTTCGCACTGGAGTGATAATTCTATCTGCTGGCTTTTTACTCACAGATACAACCTTTGCATCTTTAGCAAAGCCACCCAGGTTATACCTCAGCACACTTTCGCCATTATTGGTAATGGATAGCGTTTGCGTGCTGGAGAATCCACTAACAAGTAGCTCTTCCATAGATGAAGGATTTACCTCGATCTCGGCAGGCTCAAGTACTTCCATTATTGCAAAAACAGAAGCAACAGGAGCGTTAGATGCATTGCTATTCACTAAAATACCTGCAAAATATTCGTCAGGATCTACCTTCGAAGCATCAAAAGTTACTTGTACCGGCAAGTTTTGACCAACTGGTACGATGCCTGCAGACGGACTTACAGTAAGCCAGGCATTGGCATCTGCCATAATTTTTACATCATCGATTTGTACATAGTAATCCCAATCTCCTGAATTAGGGTCGTAGTATCTCCATCTTAATTGCATAGAAGAGGCACCAGCTACATAATCGTCTAACTCGAGTGTTACCAGCTCACCAGGGCTGGTAAAGAATGATCCGTGAGATTCATTCCACCTAAGCACATTTGTCCAGGTAGCCCCATTGTCGGTGGTTACATCGAGATCTAAAAAGTCTAGACCAATAAAGTTGATGTAGTTGACATTGTATTGCACCGCGATACCGGTACGACCTTCTATGTCAATAACTGGCGTGTGTAGTTCTGTATCAAACTCCACACCCTGATTGGCATCACTGTTTACAGAAGCTGCATCTCCTGATCCACACCAGTTTTCCATACCATGGACACTTAACACATCCCATTGCAGGCCGGAACCTTCATTGTCTATCACAGACCAACCTGTTGGAGGGAATGTGCCACCATCAAAATCCTCCTCAAATAAGGTTTCACCAACCATTAATTGAGTAACGCCCCCTACCGATGGTTGCTCAGTACGGTGAGCCATATATTGCTCATACTTAGCACCTCCGATTTCAGCTCTGGTTGATTGGGCAAATGCCATATCCTGACCTGCAAGATCTGCACCCAATACTGAAATAGAAAAGTCCAAAGACTGGCCTCCGGTATTCTTAATTAAAAACTCACGATTTTCAGATTCTTGATAATTTACAACTTGCTCAAGAACCTGAGGGGTAACTTCAATAGCAGCATCACCAGTAACATTAAATGTAGTGGCAACTACCGCTTCGGGCTCAGAACCTCCGTTTACCAACACGTGTAAATCTCTGTAGTATGTGCCAAAAGGTGTTTTTGACCCATCGAAATTAACTTCGATATCGACACTGGATCCTACAGGTATTATGCCTGCCTCCTGAGATAATGTGATGAACTCAGGTACATATCTACCCTCGTAAACATTAACATTATCCATATTAAATACAGGGCCAAATGTCTCCATAAGTGAAAGAACTACCACAAACTCTATATCTGTAGAAAATGCTTTTCCTTCGAAAACCTCAGTGCTGTTTATAAATAGCTTAAAGTTTCCTGAAGTTTTATCCACTTCGAAAGCCAAATTAAAGTAGTCGGATGGTATTGTGTAAGCCAATGTATCAAGATTAGCTCCGCCAATTCCATCATCTGAAACCACTACTACATTACCATCCGGGTCAAAAATAATTCTACCATTGATGGCTAAAGTAGATTCAGTAGAAATCCACCAAGAGGCCCCTTCTTCAAGGTAGACGTCCATAGAAGCTGAAGTAACTGCTTCACCTGCCATAGATAATTGTGGGGTGTATGCAACCGATTGACCAAGACCATCTGATAATCCCTGAAAATGGTTATTACCACTTTTAGGATCATCTGATTCTACTCTCCAATTTCCAAATTGACCCGTCCATCCCTGTTGGCCATTGATATTACCTACAGAGAAGTTTTCGAATCCTGTACTATACACCTCGTCTCCAGCTGCCGATGAAGATACATTCACCTTCTCTACAGCTGCAGCATAGTTTATCATGCTTCCTGCAAACGCATTTATTCTTGGTGGAGAATTATCAACCACCATACTTGTACCGGCATCTGGCGAGCTATTGACAATATCAATTACAAACTCAGCATCAACAGATCCATTATTTGAAATAGTTAAGGTTCTGCTTTCGGAAAGGCCTTTTATAACTGTAACCTCCATCTCTTCAGGGTTCACGTCAATTACCGGCCCTAAGACTGTAAGCTCGACTGGTACAGATAAAATAGCGTTGGTTGGGTCGTTTGAAGAAATATCGATCGAACCAGAGTACAATCCGGCATCTAAAGAAGCCGCGCTGATGGTCACCTGCACTTCAACTGACTCTCCCTGAGCCAATACACCCGATTCTACATCGGTAGAAATAAAACCACTTCCGGAAAGCCAGACAATAGCGTTATGATAAAGCGTTGGCAGATCACCTGACCAACCAGGTATTCCATTTCCATCACTAGGAAGGATATTAAGGGCTACAACATTGTCATTAGCTGCAGCGAAAACATTTCCATCATTCCAATCTGCAAGATGAGTAGCTCCAGGCGCCAAAGATGGGTTTTGCCATAAATAATCATTTCCGATGCTCACAACACCATCCATGATCGGATGATCCGGAGCATGTACAGTTCCTAAAGAAGTACTTCCGAAAAAGTCTGTTGTAGTACCTGTGAAAGGCCCATATTGTTCATCTATAAATCGACCGGCCAGCGACCAGGCATCATAGTCATAAGCAAAGCAGTTAGCTACTACTTTACCCCCTTGATCTATATAATCTGCCAGCAAATCACCAACCACTGCAGGATCTACGGAGCCTGAGGCCAACCACTGTGTATTATTAGTGGTCATCACCACATCAAATGGTGTAAGATCTGCCAGGGAAATGCCAGGCAAACTAGCTTTAGGATATATAGATACATTTAAATCAGAAAAGGCTGATAATGTTGCTCCTAAATCTGTAACGTCTTCATCCGGGGTAAGGATAAGTACGTTTAGGGTTGATGAGCTCAGTTTCGCATCAAACGTTGCCGTTCTACCCGCGAAGCTATTTGCTTGCTTTTGTTTAGTAGCTGCAGATGTACCAGCAATTTTACTCACTGGAGATATAGCGACTGAAGTGGTTGAAGCTGAGGATGCTTCACTCGTTTCAATACTAAATTCAAGATCAGCCACCCCATTATTAGTAATGGTCATAGTCTCAGTAGTACTGGCACCTTCTTCTAATTCTACGGTAAAAGACGCGGGATCGACACTAATTTGAGGTGCTTCAACTCCTTCTCCTGTTAACGACACTTCATAATTTGTATTATCAGTATCGTTGTTAGAGATAATCAATGCTCCATCGTCTAAACCAAGTGCTGTTGGAGCAAATTCTAATGTAACAGTCTCTGACTGAAATGGTAAAATATTGAATGACGTGTTACCTATAACATTAAAGTCACCAACAGTGGTTAGATCACTAACCACCAAAATTTCTGTTCCTTCGTTGGCAATCTCTACATCAGCAGTAGATGCACCTCCCACGAAAGTATCTGGGAAGCTAACTGAAGTCGGGTCTACACTTATAACCGGCTTTCCTGTACCTGTTACATTCAGAGTTGCAGGCACGTTGAATGAAGGATTAGCAGGGTCATTGGTTTTAATCAGTATTTCGTTTTCATAAGTTCCTCCGAATAGACCTGCAGCATCAAAAGTAACTGCTACTACCTGATCACTATTTGGTGGCACCTCACCAGAGTCAGGACTTATTGATAAGAAAGGAAAGGTGTCTAATTCACCATCATAGATAGACATGTCATCCATCATAAATAAATTGCCATTCTGCTCCATAGGAGACAGCAGCACAACCTGCTCTATATCACCAGTTACTGCCTTTCCAACATAAACAAGTTCATTATTAATGAATAAATTCATGTCAAAATTAGCTCGGTGCACCACCAATTTCAGGTCAAAATAACCTGTAGGCACTGTTGCTGAAAGGGCCACAAAGTCACCAACATCACCGTCATATACCGAGATCGATCCGTCAGCATCGAAACTTACACGAGTTACTATAAACTCAGCCGAAGGTGATTGAGGGATATATTGCCATGAAGTACCGTTATTATCAACACTCAATTTAGCCGAGGTTGAAGAATACTCTTCAGAACCCACGCCCACATTAGGGCTAAATGCTAAAGAAAAAGAAGTTCCTGGGGCTAATTCTGCCGACTCAGCTCTGAGATGATTACTGCCAGAGTAAGGGTTTGCATTACTTACATTCCAATCTTGCAGACCTGCAGACCAACCTTCTTGACCGTCTATATCTCCCAAAGACATAGACTCAAAACCTGTAGCATATTGATCACCAGCCAAAGGGGCAACATCGCTTGAGACATAGGCCTTTGTAGATGATAATAATTTTGAATGTGGCTTAATATTCTTTGTAGTAGTTACTGCTCCAGAAGGAGTAAAAACTGTTCCTCCCAATGAAATATCAAACTCAAGAGGACCATCTCCTGTGTTTGAAATTGTTAGATTTTGAACCTCAGACTCTCCGGTTGTTAAATTAGAGAAAAGTGAAGATGGATCAACACCTGCAACTGGTGGGTCATCCGTTGTGGCATTCACCACATTACTTATCCCGGAAACATTACCAAAAAAGTCGGCTGACTTTATAGCAAAATAATATTGAGTAGATGGACTAAGCCCTTTAACCTTAAAAACTTCGGGTGTACCTGCCACTGAAGCATTTGGTACTCCTGGAGCTTCTATTCCAGCATTAAAATTTGATGCATTTAAAGGAAAAGTAGCGTAACGCAATTCATACGAAGTGGCCGATCCGTTACCAGGATCTGCCGGTGCAGTCCATCCGAGTGTTACACTTGAAAGGTCCTTATCGTCAACTGACAAATCATCTATATTCAGTGGTGGCTGTCCATCGTCTTGCTGTAAGGCGGCAAAGGCGTTTACTCTACCTGTACCCAGAAACTCTAAGCCCGGAAGTGGATCAGCAGTTTGCTCTATTCTGGCTCTTACCTGTGTTGGTGTAAGGCTTCCCAGATTTTGAGAAATAATAAGACCTGCTACCCCAGAGACATGAGGGCAAGCCATTGAAGTACCTGTTAAGTTTCCATAGCTATTTCCAGGTAATGTGCTAAAAACATTTACTGCCGGAGCTGCCACATCTACCCAATCTCCTCGGTTAGAAAATACATACTCATCATCATTGTGATCGGTACCTCCTACAGCTACTATAGGTTCGTAAATTCCGGGATACCACTGGTCATCAGTACCATCATTACCTGCTGCAAAGATTACAATACCTCCTTGCATAGTACCGTTAGGGTTGCCAAACTCATCGAAGCCAGCTTCTGCGATAAAATAATCAATAGCGTCTAATACAGCTTGCTCAAAAACATTTGGGCTTGTGTAGCCCCAGCTATTCTGAGAAATAACTGCTCCCATATCTGCCCCGTAGGTGTAGGATTCGGCAAAGCCCCCTACATTAAACTGACCAAAGGCAGCACATGACATTAACCTTACTCCATCGCCAGAGCCATCACCTCCTGCTACTCCTGCTACACCCACACCATTATTGGTTACGGCTGCCACAGTACCACCTACGTGTGTACCATGAAAATCTGCAGGAATTGTACCTGAGTTGTCACCAAAACCATACCCGTTGATATCATCGACATACCCATTGCCATCATCATCTACACCATTGCCGGGAATCTCACCTGTATTTACCCACATATTGGCCGCAAGATCTTCGTGAGCTACATCGATACCTCCATCTGTAACGGCTACTATCACCTCATTTTTACCTGTTTCCAGGCTCCATGCTTCTGGGCAACTTATATCGGCACCTACAGTACCACCTGTTTGGCCTGTGTTTTCATAATGCCATTGGCTACCATACTGAGGGTCGTTAGGGTCAGAAGCCAACGCTCTTACACGAGCATTTAATGCTTCACGATCAATACCAATAATTTCTTTTTCATAAACCGGTTCAGAGACCTGAACATCGGCAAGATTAGCAAAAGCACTTACTGCTGTTGAGACTTTGGTTGATTTGTCAAACTTAATCTCATACCATAAATGCAGGCCATGCTTTCTGTGTTTAGCCTCAAATCTGCCTGCAGGTCTAAATACCCGCGTCATATTATTGGCCTTACAGGTGGATAATGCCATATCTAAACCGGCATCACCTGTGCGTACATATCCCAGGTCAGACCTGGTCATTTTACTTTGCTCCATGAAGGCTGCTTTCTCCTCCGTGAGCTTGATCCTTACGATTCCTTGTTGAGTTTGAGCCAACGAAGACAAGGATGTGATCAATACGAGAAATAGTGGAAGAACATAGCTCTTCCACTGACTGTAGTGGTTGTTCATAAGTGGTAAATTAGGGTTCGTGATCTTTTTCGGAATATTCAATGTCGCACTATTTAAAGATAATAGCAAGCATTAATTCTATATTTTGTACATTATGTAATATTTTATTCCGTTATTCTTAATTTCATCAGAATCATATGTTGCAACATGCATATGACTCACCTCTCCTTAACCCTTTTCTTTTGCTGTTTTTTCCTCATCAGTTAACTTTGCCGGATGACAAAAAAATACACCCTGCTTTTATTCGTATGGCTTACCTCTCATGTACTTTATAGTCAAATTTTAAAGGTTGACAAAGGTAATTTAGATGCTGACTCATCCGGATACTTTATGGGAAGCGTAGATGCCAGCTTCAATATCAACAACCGCAGTACTACTGCTGAAGAAGAAGTAATTTTTAAAGGGCTCAATGGAAATGCCGATTTAGTTTATGTAAGTGATAAACATGCTTACATCCTTATCAATAGTATCAACTATTTTACCTCTACCGGAGGACCATTGATCAGCACCGGCTATGCACACTTTAGAGTCAATTTATTGAGGAAGAAGACGCTGTCTTACGAGCTGTTTACCCAAATTCAATATGATGATGGAAGAAATATGCCATTTAGGTTTTTGCAAGGGGGTGGTATAAGAATAAACCTTGCCGAATCTAGCAACTCCTCACTACACCTTGGCCTGGGCATTATGCACGAAGAGGAACACTGGAAGTCTATCAGAATGGATGGTCAAATCATTGAAAAAGAAATCTGGAAAACTTCAGACTATATAAGTGGAAAGATAAAGGTCAATGACTATGTCAATTTTAGCATCATCACGTACTACCAGGGCGGCTATGACAATGAAAGTGAGGTGTTTAGAAATAGGGTGAGTGGTGACGCAGTACTTTCTGTAAAAATAACTGATAGGTTAGCTTTTCTCACTTCGTTTTCCGCCCAATATGAAGACAAGCCGATTATTCCGATCAACGGTTTTGTCTACTCACTAACCAACGGACTGAAATTTAATTTTTAATAAACCAACTCTATTTCCTCTAAATCGGGCAAATAATCTTTTAGGGTAAATGTAGAAAATAATTATCTTGTCATTTTAATCGAAACATATAAATGGCGAGAATTGGTGAATTGCCCAAATGGCTAAAGAAAACCCAGCAGAACAGTTGGGAACCTGAAATTTTCATTTCTGGTATTGTTTTATATGGTTTAATTCAACTGCCGGAGTATCTCCAGGATTTTAGATTATTCTACAGACGAGAAGTTTTTGGCAACACCAGTGATATTGATAATCTGGTGGGTATTATCACTACCGGTATACAATGGATGACTTTTGGCCTTGTTCTGCATCTATTTTTTAGAGGCATTTGGATTGGTCTGGTGGGTCTAAGCTATGTTTTTCCTCGAGGCATAAACCATCAACGGCTCAACTATAAAGGTAAATTTGAGCATTCCATAAAGCGTATTCCTGATTTTACTGACCAGATTATTAAACTCGAAAAAATCAGTAGCTCGATATTCAGTATCAGTTACTTGATTTTCATGAGCATCTTATCGTCATATCTCTATCTTGCGCTCACGGTATTATTACCACTCTATCTGTTTTTATCAATTACTGATTATAGTTGGTCAGACATGGCCTACAACTCCGATTTGTCACAAGCATGGAAAATCTACGCCATAACTATGCTGGTCTTAGGAGCCATCTATCTCTTAGATTTTCTATCGCTGGGCCTTTTAAAGAAAATCAGGTTTATAAGGAAGATCTATTACCCGTTTTATGTTTTTATGAGCTTTGTAACTGTGAGTAGTTTATACAGAAGTATCTACTATATCCTCATCAGTAATTTTAAAAGATGGAAAGTGATCTCTTTTCTTGTTGCGTTTGTCCTCATCACCTATGCGATGATCAATATCAATGTAGGCCGATCGTCCGTCTCATATCAGATGAGCCAGCTTGAGATGTATGGCGTTGAGAGAAAACACTTCTCTACTTACGAATACTACGGCACCTCACAGCAAGGAGGAATCGACCAGAGAGCGACTATTCAGAGTGACATTGTAAAAGATGATGTGCTAAGGCTTTTTATTAGCCATAGAATAAGCTTTGAAGATTCTATCAAAAGTCTTTGTAACTATAATGAGATAGAGGAAGAGTTACAGTCAGATAGCTTACGGCTTGAGTGCATGAAGAAATTTTTTAATATCGAAATTAATGGTGAGCCGGTAACAACTGACCAGTGGATGTTTCACAAGGATGGAAACACACAACATCGTGGAGTACTGACCTATATCAATATTTCTGATCTGGAAACCGGACTGCACAATTTGGATGTAAATCTTGAAAATTGGTTTTGGAAGAACTATGCACATATTCCTTTTTATAAAGAATAAGGTACTGATACAGCTGAACGGTCTTTTGGCTAAGATTTAAGCTTTATAAATAATATCAGCACAACCAAACCCACTGCTATCGCCAACAGCAACCAATAATAGTTGAAATTAGAAGGAAACTCCATCGATTCCATTGAACCATTTACTATAAAAGATGACCAATAAAATGGATGTGCTGTATTTACGTCCGCATTCTGCAGATAAGCAAGTTTGGCTTCTTGCATAGCCCGATCCTTGGTCATTCCGTTTTTTATGTTCTCGTTAAAATCACCAATGATTTCATAAGTAGACCAGTCATTAGCATACCACATACTCATAGTTATGCTAGGAGCACCTGCATACTTAAATGCTCGACCTATTGAAGCTATTCCCTCCCCCTTTTCAAGCTGACCATAACCCGTTTCACAGGCACTGAGAATAACCAAAGATGCACTTAACTGCATGTTTGCTATGTTTTTCATCGGCACGAAGCCATCTTCCTTCTCTATAATAGAGTAAGGACGATAGCCAGAAAATACTAACCCCGAATGGTCGACATTATTCTCATCGTAAAATGCATGCATACTCAAATGTAAAATACCAGCCTTTTCAGCCTCGACCATAAATCGGTCTTCATTTGCAGCATCGTTTAAGAAAATTTCACCATTAAAAAGTGTTTGCGCATCTTTTACTTCCTTTTGGTTATAGGTCAATCTACCTAAATTGCGATTTGCCAGTAAAAAATTAGAATCTTGCTCATATACCATTAATTCCTTGATCGAGTCCTGTGTATAAGTTGGTGCAAAGCCCATATACTCCAAATTATTATTATGGCTGAGCTTCGATGTTTGCAAATGCATACTCATAGAAAAGTCATGCCCTATGGCCCATTTTTTGATCATAAAAGGCCAATCCGAAATACTTGAAGAGGTAATTTCTTCTGTGAGAAGCAGATCAAACGGTAAATAACTCAAATAGCTATCCGGTAAAATTAAAAGTCTTTCCGTCTCACCCATAATAGAATTTGCTGGGCTAACTAATAGCTTATAAAGTGCTTCAAGTTCTCTTTTAAAGCTCTTTGGTGATGATCCGGGGTCTTTGATTTTCTTAATCAGGCCGACTACCTCGCCACCAAAATTCTCTGCTAGCTCAATCTTTACGAGTTTTGATTCCTGGGAATTTGAAGCAAGTAGATATACTTTATTTTCAACAAGGAAATAAGAAAGTATACTTTGATCTGTACTTATCGCAGCTTGCACTTCTTTCAAAGACTTGAACGAGGATGAGGCAAGTTGATAGTACTCAGGAAAATGAGTCGTAATTTGGGTATGTAATGAGTCATAATAATCTTCGGCTAATTTGAGCTTTGTAAAAAGACTGTCTGCCGGCTCATCTTCAGCTAGAGTATTAATGCGGCCACTCAGGTCAGACATTAGAGTTTTCATACTATCAGCCTCATATTGCCAATTAGTGGCTATGCCTTTATCCAGAAGAAATGATTTTTGATTAAAATCTTCCAGCA
>NZ_SMMD01000468.1 GCF_009711475.1 Fulvivirga aurantia | reverse complement strand
AAATTCTTAAACTACAATACATACTATCATGAAAAAAGTGGCTTTATTTTTCTTCACTACGGCACTGGTTTTATCAGTGTTTACTGGATTTGCCCAGACCCCCGTTACGCTTGATGTGCAGGTCGATGACCACGACTTGATTCAACCTACCAGCATAGGTTTAGACTTAAATTTTACTGGTGTTGCTCAATTAGATTACCTCAAAGTACAGAATACCACTCAATGGGCCCGTGTAAAACTGGCCTACGATGAAGAGCGGGTAGATGATGCAGAACCGCTCGATTTGTTCGATTATGAATATTTGGAGGTTATTATCAAAGACTTTGGAGGTACAGTTTGGGGTGAGGTAAAATTTAATCTCCAGGAATACAGACCTTTAGTGATAGAACCCTATGTGTTTGATGCAGAAGCTCTCCCTGACGGTTGGCTTAAAGTGAGTATCCCAATAGAGGATTTTTATACTCGAGAGGTCAGATATATTGCTTTTCCATTTGCTTTCAATACCAACTTTGGGGTTAAACAATTAAGATTTGTTGGTCCGGATAAGTCTTTTGTTTGGTTTGGTGAAGACAAATTCGACAATGCTAAAAAAGAGAATCGTGTAGGTGAAAGTGAATTGGTATTCAAAGATGATGGTATAGTAATAGACGAAATTTCAGTTTCATATGGCAATAATGATCTCACACAGACTTCGATGCCATTTCAGGATTTTGATGTGAATGTAGGGCCTGGATCGAATGAGTTTGCCGTTGAGTTAAAAGATACAGATGGGGCCACCTACAATTTTTTGTATGAGCAAGATGTAAGAGAGATCACTGCCATTTCTACTAAACCAACCTGTAATGGCGAAGGAGATGGAACGATAGAAGTTAATATTTCTGATGAAACTTATTCCTACTCATTTCTATGGAATGATGGAGATACTTCACCAGAAAGAAATAATCTATTGGCCGGAAATTACCATGTAAATATTACTGATAATTTGGGTAAACAAGCTTATCTAGACTTTCAGCTCAATGAACCTTACAAAATACGACCATTGGTTGAAAGGTTAAATTGTGCTGGCGATAATGTGAAACTTAGCGTATTAGGCGGTACAGAAGATTACTTTTATAATTATGACGGGCAATCATTTGCAAGACCAATGGATCAAAGGGAGTTTAGAAGTCTATGGAGTTTAAAAACGAATATATCAAGTGAATTAATCAATTATGCTTATCATAAAAATTTAATTTATGACATCAAAACTGATGTAGAAGGTAATATATACTTCATTGGCTCATATGATGATGAGCTAATCATTGAAAATAACTACCTGGGTAAAATTGAAGGCAAAGGTTCATTTTTAATTAGATTACTACCTGATAAATCGTTTGGCTGGGTCTATTTTCAACCACAAACACAATTTCATCAAATTGATGTGAATGATGATGGAGAGGTAACAATTCTTAGCGATAAACTCATTTTATTAAATAATGACGGCACACTTAAATGGCAGCTCGATGTAGATCTTCATAAGGCAAAAATGAGTATGGGAATCAATGGTCATATATATTTAACCGGATACAAAAATGATCTCATTAAATTAATGCATATAGGCTTAAATGGAAATATACTTTGGCAAAGAGATATTCGTGGTGGTCACTTTCGAGATAATTATGGTGCATATACCAGGGCTGTTAATGATATAGCAGTAAGCCCCAATGGTGATGTTTACCTAACAGGATATTATAATGGGAAAATAGATTTTGGTAATGTTAGTCTTACTACCTCACAACTAAATGATGCCTTTCTGGTAAGGTATAATAACCTTGGGGTCTCTCTTTGGGCCGTAGTACCCGGGCAGGGTGCTGGTAATGACTGGGGAAGACATGTGGAATATCATGAATCTGGAATTTATGTGGCAAGCAACCTTACTGGCAAGTCAATTTCTGTGGGAGATTTAGAATTAGATGCAGGTACGGCTGGAGTTATCATTAAATATGATGAAAATGGACAGTTGATTAGAGCAAGACAATTTGCTGCCATTATTGGCTTGTCCTTCTTAAAGATACAGGATATGACAATAAGCAATCATGGATACCCAATGATAAGTGGTTTAATTGAAAATTTACATCTTCTGCCCGGTGATAATCCTTTTCCCGATATTGGCTATTACATGATTTTATATTTTGACCCTGATTTTAATTTAATTGCAAATTCATCAATAAACACTGACTATTATGAACCACCTGTCATCCCAATCGCAGCTACTTCTAATACCTCAGTGTTAAGGGCAGATTTTACCAATAGGATAAAATTAATTGAAGAAGGCAAAGTGTTTACCTCTACTTTGCAAACTAACTTTATCAAAAATCATATTTGGGTGCGTGACGGTAATGATTGTGCAATAAGAGAAATCAATTTTAAAGGGCCGCGACTATCGCCTGAACAACCTCTGATTTGCAGAGTAGAGCCAACTACAAATGCTAATGTGATCACCTGGTATAACAATGGTCAGGAAGATGAATATATCGTATATAAAGAGACTAATATTAAAGATGAATTTATACAAATAGCACAAGTCTCAGGAAGTCAAAGTTCGTACATTGATTCTGACGCTACTCCAATGAAGAGAAGCCATCGCTACCGTGTTCAAGCGAGGCGGTGTGGTTGGTATTCTCAACAAAGTGAGACACATAAAACTATACACCTCACAGCAAACCAAGGGTATGGAGGAGAAGTAAATTTAATATGGAATGCATACGAAGGCCGAGATTACGATAGAATACATATTTACAGAGGTCTTGGAGCAGATAACTTTCAATATATGACTACTGTACCTAGTTCGGTTTTTTCTTATTCTGATACCGAGCCCTCCGAACAAACCCTATATTATCAATTACGGTTTTCATCACCGAATTGTAATCCTGATAACTTCCAATTTAGTACATTTAGTGAAAGTTTAGCGCAAACAGACTATATCCCTTCTAACACTGCCGTACGCTATGGCCAGCTTGCAGATTTTAATACTTACCCTAAT
>NZ_SMMD01000648.1 GCF_009711475.1 Fulvivirga aurantia | reverse complement strand
CTTGCTCAAAGGCATAACCCATTTTTAAAAGCTTATCTTCTTCATAAGGGCGTGCGATGAAGGTCAGGCCTTTCGGCTCACCATCGTCTGTATAGCCCATGGGCACCGTCAGGCAGGGGTATTGAGCAGCGGCCGCATAACCCGCATAATAATTATTGATCGATAGCACCGCATCGAGGTCATGCTTTTGCATGGGTGTTTCAAAGAAGCGCATGCCCTCTTTTTTCAGCCTATCTTTTAACTCCTGTAGCTCAGTCTCAGTCAGGTCAGTTACCAACATACCCTCAAATCTTCCTTGTCCGTAAGGGATGCGAACAGTCGAGTCTTGTTTGTTGTAAGCAATGATGTCTTCAATGTTATTTACTTTCACTGCGTCCTTGGCGTATTTGTTAATATAAGCAGGCAGGTCTACGCGCATATCTGCATTGAGCAAATCTACAAATCCTCCAAAGTCAGGTTGCTCAGGTTCGAATTCTATAGTCTCAGCACCCAACGCTTTGAGTTTGGTCACGGTTATCTTATAAATCGAATCTGTAAGTAAGTTTTTATTTATTCCGAGTTTTAGTCCTCTCAATGAGCCTTTCTCAAGATTTTGCATATACATTTTGCTTTCAGGGTTGCCACTGCTGGCCGGGTCTTCTTCATCTTTACCTTGCATGGCATCCATCATGATGGCATTATCTACCACAGTGCGGGTCATTGGGCCGGGTGTGTCCAGCGTGCTCGATAGAGGCACGATACCACTTCGGCTCAGCAAACCGGTAGTTGGTTTAAGGCCTACCAATGAGCTGGCGCTAGAAGGTGAAAGTATAGAGCCAGAGGTTTCTGTACCTACAGCGGCAGCCGCATAGTTGGCAGCCATGGCCACACCGCTACCAGAGCTCGACCCGCCTGTGTCAAATTTTTTGCGACCATAAGCATTTAAGGTTTGTCCACCGGCAGCACTGTAGCCATTGGGGCACTCCAAACAAAGATAATTGGCCCACTCGCTCAGGTTAGTTTTTCCTAAAATAATAGCCCCTTTATCTTTGAGGCGTTCTACAATATAAGCATCAGGCGTTTGGTTGTTTTTCAATAATTCTGTGCCTGCGGTGGTATTCATTCCTACGGTGTTAATGTTGTCTTTCAACAAAACAGGTATCCCAAATATCGGGGGATTATCCTCAGCAGCCTCCTTATCTCTTTGTTTGGCTATCTCAACGGCATCGGGGTTTAAAGCGATAATGGCGTTGAGCATGGTATTTCTATCATTCTCATACTTTACAATTCTATGAAGATACCACTGAGTAAGCAGCTCATAGGAGAGCGCTCCTGATTTCACATGATTTTGTAAGGTAGGTATGTCCTGATTGAGAATGAGTGGCTCAAGTTTTTGGTAATCTTCTTCCGAGAAATAAGCAATCTGGTCAGCTACCGTAGCCCAGATGTCATTTTTATCTGTTACTTTCGATTGAATCAGCTTGTAGCGCATTCTCACAGACTCGTGATCCTGATTGGCAGCAAGCTCTTGAGATTCATTGTATGGCTGCCAGGCGGCTATTTCTGTTTTTGGTTTTCGCTCGCAGGCGAAAGATGCAAGCAGTAATATAATGACTAGTTTTTTCATAAGGCATGACTGTTTATCAACTAATGATAAGCAGATTAATGCACTATTCATCGCGGTAAGTTACGAGCGGTTAGTGGCTGCTATTTTTGGAAGAGGAATTTTGCTTTCGCTAAAAATGGATTCTTATTCCACCAAACCATTTGGCGTACTGATTATAAAGGAGGGCTTCTAAAATACCCAGGATCATACCAAAGAAGCCAAAAATTACGGGCATCCCTATGAGTGCACCAAAGGCTAGTAAAGTGCCTATGCTCAGCCCGGGCGTGGACATGGCTTCGGGTGAAAGCACACCGGCACTTACTAGTGCATCGATAACAAGTCCACCAAATGCGTAAAGGATCCCGCAAACCAAACCAATGAGTGCCCCAAGTACGGTCTGAAATTTAGCAAACGACCATACACTTACTTTTTTCAATCTTTCCATAGCCGTAATGACGATTTTTAATCACTGTTCGTCATTAACAATATAGTGATTATTACGTGATTTTGCTATCAAAATAATTGATATGGCATAGAGTGGAATTCTCATAAAACAGCTTATCAGGCAGCTTCCTCTGCCGTAGTGTCATCACTATCTTCTTTCCCAATCAGCTCTTTGTGTAACTCTTTTTCCTGGTATTCATCCAGTGATTTATAAAAGCTAAAGCACATGATTATTATGATAATCGCAAAAGGTAGCCCTGTGAGAATTGAGGCGGTTTGTAATGCCGTGAGTCCACCACCGATTAACAATACAGCGGCTATTGTACCTTCCATTGAGGCCCAAAATATCTTTTGACCTTTTGGTGCGTCATGCCTTCCACCAGAGGTAAGGGTGTCTACCACATAAGAGCCCGAGTCTGAAGAAGTTACAAAAAAGCCTGAAACCAATAATATGGTAAGCACAGAGGCAAAAGATGTGAAAGGGTACTGCTCCAAAAGGTGATAAATGGCCGTGGATACATTGTCGTTTACAGCATCTGTGATGGTGCTATTACCTATCAGCTCCTGGTAAATAGCGCTCCCGCCAAATACCGATAGCCACAAAAAGGTGAGTAGTGTGGGCACGAGCAATACACCTAATATAAATTCTTTAATTGTTCGACCTCTGGATATACGGGCTATAAAAATTCCCACAAACGGAGACCATGATATCCACCAGGCCCAGTAGAATACCGTCCATGAGTTTTGCCAGTTAGCTTTTTGTCCGATGCCTTTATAGCTATTAGTCCAGAAGCTAAGCTCAAAAAACTCGTAAACATAATGACCGATATTCTGCACAAATGATTTGAATAGAAATAGGGTAGGGCCCACTACGAGCATAAATAATAAGAGAAATATGGCTACGCGCATGTTCCACTCACTCAACATTTTTATTCCTTTATCGATGCCCAACATGAGGGATAATGTGGCAAAGAATGTAATCACTACAATCAAAATCACCTGTACGGTGCTGCTTATTTCTATGTCAAACAAATAGGCAAGGCCGGCATTTACCTGCTGTACACCCAAGCCGAGAGAAGTGGCTAACCCAAACAAAGTAGCTGTCACTGAGACGATGTCTATGATATCGCCAATCGGGCCGTAAATCTTTTCACCAAAAATCGGATAGAAAATAGACCGTATCGTAAGTGGCAGTTTTTTGTTAAAAGTAAAAAAGGCCAAAGCCACACCTACGATGGCATACAGCGCCCAGGCATGTATACCCCAATGCAGGAAAGTAACCCCCATGGCTTGCTTAGCGGCCATTACCGTATTTTCGGAGTCGCTTAAAAAAGGATTATTGTTAAAATGAAAAATAGGCTCTGCTACACTCCAGAAAAGCAATCCAATACCCATACCTGCACTGAATAACATAGAAAACCAACCTATCCTGGTAAATTCGGGCTTAGCGTCAGGTCCGCCTATTCGTATTTTTTTAAACCGGCCAAAGCCTAGGAAAATAGCAAACATCAAAAGTGCATTGACAAGTAAAATGAAGATCCAGCCGACATGATCTGCCACCAGGTTCTGTGTTTTAGTAAACCATTCTTCCATTGGTTTACCAACCACTATTGTAGTGACCACCAGCGAAGCGATGATGATTAATGATGTGACGAAAACCGGACCATTAGCCTTTATTCCTAAAAATGTTTTCTTATCGCTTCTTACCTTATCCTGTTCTGCCATTTTTTTAACTTTAGAAGTAGTATCCCAGATTTATATTAAACCTCATTTCCCAATTAGCTCCCGCTGTACCAGTCGAGAATGCTTCTTCCCACACGGGCCCAAGCCATGGGTGATTTTTTCCGCTGGCAAAATCTACATAGGTATAAATACTCCCAGCAGTGATGAGTACCCCAGCTACATTCATATAGCTATTTTCAAATGACTCTTCAGTTTTATCCATCACTCCAAAGTCATTATAAAATTCAAGGTTAGAAATAGGTTTCCAGTCCACCGGTAGGGAGTAGGAAAGCCCTACAGTGTATGTGATCGCTTCTGCTGCTACTTGATAAGGTGCTCCGTAGGCAGTCATCGCAAATAGGTTTTCCGGTTGAGGATCTGGATTAGCGGTCTCCTTTTTATAATTGGTTACTTGAGATTTTAGCGTAAAGCGGTTGGCTTTCAATTCATAGTGCAAGGCAAGCGCATGATGAGAACCAAGGTCTTCAGTATCGAGATTATAAACGCCCCCGTACTGTAATGATGCACCTAAGTGGTGCTGAAATTCCGTAGGACCTATTTTATATACAAGCTTGGCATTTACCTGGTTGACTTCCTTGTTACGGACTTCAAGGTCACCGTCACCATCAAGATCGATAGAGGCTATATCGTAAGAATACCTGCTGTTTGAGACATCTGAGTTATTGCCAAATATCAATTCTTCGGCATTTTTAAAGTATGCCAGGTCATATTCCCACCGCTCGCCTTTATGCTGAAGCTTAATACCCATATCGTGGTCGTCTTCAAAGCCGATGTAGTAATTTATACCAAAAAACCAATTGTTTGAGTTGTATCGGGTGATCCCGAAAGGAACCTGTGTGAGTCCGAGTTGTATCTCTTTTTTGTCATTAGGTGCGTAGGCTATCCAGCCTTGCTTAAGCATACCGCCACCGAAAGCTTCTGAGTATAGCCTGTACTCAGCATTAAATTTTATACCCTTATGTTCACCTTGGGCATTTATTCTGAAAATGTCGTAACCAAAATCTCCACCTCTTTTTTTCTGGCCCTCTTTCCAGGTAGAGTAATTGTAGTTAAAGCGCAAAGCACCACCAACAGTAACTTTCGGTTTGTCATCATCATCCTGTCCCCAGGAAGGGTGTGCAACACCTATTATCAAAAGTACACCAACTATAGACTTGAAAAACATAAGTGAGTTCTTTGGTCACTAAGTCTTTATTCAACATAAGGGGTTGATAAAAGTTATTAATAGTGATGAAGGGCAGGTGGCCAGAGGTGTCGATTGAGGTGTTTGGTGGATAAAATGAGTTTTGTTCGTGGTGCCTTCTTCTTGAGCAAGCAATGGAAAATGAAAACCGAAGCTCTGCCTGATAGCTTATCTACTATCGATGGACATAAACACATGAGATACCGGATAAAATAAGCT